>NZ_FMWY01000062.1:0-1042 GCF_900103145.1 Nitrosospira sp. Nsp18
TGGCGAGGCGGGTTGCGAATTCATGCTTGGCCTCACCGTCCGGACAGGACTTGCCACCCAAGCCGTATCCCTCACCTCGTTTGCAGTGGTGAATGTAGACACCACCGTACAAGACAAAGCCATCGCATTTCCGACAGATGCCAGGCTCTACCACAAAGCCCGAAGTGCACTGGTGAGAATGGCCCAAGGCATGGGTATCGAGCTTCGTCAAAGCTATCGACGCTTATCCAAAGTTGCCCTGGCCAAGCATGGACGCTATGCCCATGCCAGACAGATGCAACGCGCCCGGCGCGAACAGAAGCGGCTCAAGACCTATCTTGGCAGGGTAATCCGTGACATTGAACGCAAAGCAGGGGCTGGGCAAGAGCAACTGAAACAGGCGTCTGCCCGGCTCGCCTCACTGCTGGAAATTGCCCGGCGTATTCATGCCCAGCAGCGCCACGACAAAGGCAAGGTGTACAGTGTGCATGCGCCGGAAGTCGAGTGCATCGCCAAAGGCAAGGCGCACAAGCCTTATGAATTCGGCGTCAAGGTAGGCGTAGTGAGCACCAGCAAGGAGAGCTTCGTAGTCGGCATGCAGGCCTTACCCGGCAATCCATATGACGGGCATACGCTCAAGTCATCATTGGTGCAGACCCAGCGGCTGACGGGAATGATGCCGCGGGAAGCGTACGTGGACCGGGGCTATCGGGGCCACGGCATCGCCCTGGACGGGCTTAAGGTGTGGATCGCTGGTGCCAAACGGGGTGTCACCGCAGCCATCAGGAAGAAGCTCAAGCGCCGTAATGCCGTGGAGCCGGTGATTGGGCACATGAAAGCAGATGGGCGCCTGGGGAGAAACTTCCTCAAGGGCGCCCGAGGGGATGCCATGAACGCCTTGTTATGTGGCGCTGGGCACAACCTGCGCAAAATCCTGCGCCGGTTGGCGCTTTTGTACGCCCAAATCCTGGAATGCTTGCAATGCCTCGGACAAAAACAAAATGAAGAGAACCATCGATTAATGATGGAAGTTTGTTAAAGATGAGGTTTTTCAGGGACGACT
>NZ_FMWY01000039.1:0-28313 GCF_900103145.1 Nitrosospira sp. Nsp18
AAATCATCTTCGATGCACTAAAATGAATTCCTTTCCTTATGGCACAACGTTAACTGCAAAACTGTTTCGGTAACCTTTTTCTATGGCGCAACGCGGTGGTCAAGAAAGAATTCGATCGTCTGTTTCGTGACGTGCGGAAGTATTAGAAGATTCTGAACAAGCGCATGCAGCCGTGATCGACGACGATCACGGCTCTCGACCGGAATAAAAATAGATCAGCTCGGCATGACCAGCTAAAGAATCATGAGGTAGCCGGGTGTTGAGAAAAAACAACCGATCACATCATTGCAACACCCGCGGCGTCTTGATCTTGCCCTCTTAATCTTGACCACAAAGCCGTGCCGCAAGCTTTGCGGTCATTCCAGCTTTGCCAGCCACCGCCGTTCCAAGGCGGCTTCCCACGGCTTGAATGTGCGGTGACGTACCGAATGGGGCTACCAGCAGAAGTATCATTCCAAATTATTGGAACTGCTCTTGTTCTGCCTTCGGTTGCAAACCCCGCCTATGTCAATCCGTCCCAAGACCGTAAAGAAGACCATATTGCTGATATTCGGCACGCTATTTGTACTTGTCATAATATTTGCCATCTGGTTTGACTGGAACATGCTGAAGCCCTATGTCGAGCGCCAGGTAACTGAAAAGACCGGCCGCGAATTCACTATCCGCGGCGACCTCGATGTCAGGCTATCACTCAATCCGCTGGTCAGTATCGAAGGACTTTCACTCGCCAATGCCGAATGGGGCACGCAACAGCCGATGCTCGATGTGGATAAGGCTGCTTTCCGCGTCAGTCTATGGAATCTGTTCCTCGGCGATATCGTACTACCTGAAGTATCCATAACCAAGCCGAAAATCATCCTTGAAAAGAGTGGGGATGGAAAGCGCAACTGGGATCTTAAAAAGGAGGAAGAGAAGAAAATGGAATTGCCGGAAATCGGCAGGCTCGTCCTGGACCAGGGCAAGGTCATTTTCCGCGATCCCAAGACAAAGACCGACGTAACGGTAAGCGTACACACCGACCCGGCAGCGGACGCGAGGGAAATGCCGCTCGATGTGGTGGCTGAAGGTACATTCACCGATCTGAAATTCACGGCTAAAGCCAAAGGGGGCAAGGTTATGTCGCTAGCGGATAAAACGCTCCCCTATCCCATCAAAGCGAGCGCGCAAATCGGAACGACTTACGCCGCGGTTGACGGCATCATTACCGGGCTTGCCGAGCTGGCCGCAATGGACCTGAAGCTGGAAGTACGTGGAGAGGACCTTTCGGCACTTTACCCGATGGTGGGGATCGTATTTTTTCCCTCACCGCCATACCGTATATCGGGAAGGCTTACCCACCAGAATACCGAGTGGTCGATGAAGCAATTTTCGGGAGAGGTAGGCAAAAGCGATCTCGGCGGCGATATACTTTTCGATACGGGCGGCGAACGTCCGATGCTACGTGCAGATGTTGTATCAAAAGTCCTCGACCTGAATGACCTGCAAGGTTTCGTGGGCGCCCGGCGCGCGCCGCAACCGCAGGATAGCCCTGCCGAGAAACAGGAGAAAAAAGCGTCGATAGAAGCCCAGCGGGACCGGCTGCTACCCGACCAGGAATTCAAGGTGGACCGGTTGCGGGCAATGGATGCGGACGTCAAGTTCACTGGTGAATCTATTCGAAACAAGGAATTGCCGGTCGAACATCTGGTAACGCATCTCAAGGTTGATGATGGGCTGCTGACCATGGACCCCGTCAATTTCGCGGTCGCAGGTGGGAATATTATTTCCAGGGTCACAATAAATGCACGGAAGGATACACCCGCCGCAGAGGCCAGGATGGACTTTAAAAAACTGCAGTTACCGAAGCTCTTTCCCAAAATCGAGCTAACCGAGGACAGCATGGGCGTGATAGGTGGCACAACGACGGTAACCGGACACGGCAAGTCCGTCGGCGCGCTTCTCGCATCGGCAGATGGCAACTTCGGCTTGATCATGTCAGGTGGCGAGATCAGCAAGCTGATGCTGGATATCATAGGGCTCGATGGAGCGCGAATTCTCAAGCTTTTGATCGCGGGGGATAAAAACGCCAGGATCCGCTGCGCTGTCAGCGATTTCGATATCAAGAAAGGAATCATGACCAGCGAGGCTTTTGTCATAGATACAACAGAAACAAATATTATCGGCGAAGGCTCTATAAGTCTCGTTGACGAAACCATTGACCTGAAGATTTCACCGGAACCCAAACACTTCAGTATTCTGAGCCTGCGCACGCCGGTGCATATCAACGGCACTTTCAAGGATCCGACCGTGTACCCGGACAAAATGCTGGCCGTACGCATTGGCTCGGCGGTTCTGCTGGGCATTTTCGCGACACCCGCCGCGGCACTGATACCGCTGATAGAGACAGGCCCGGGTGAGGATAACAATTGCAGGGCGCTGATTGCCTCAGTCAAGGACACCAAATCACATCCCGCCAAAGAGGCCCCGCCACAAAAGAAAGAAGCCCAACCGGAGAAGCGCAGAAACAACGCCGAGAAACGGTAAGGGCACCGAAAATAGATGATTCGGCCAATCAGCTCATATGTGTGTAAGCGCACGGATCAAGGCGCGGCAATCCTTATAGTACTTACTATCTTTTCCAGGAGGTATTCACGATGGAAACAGCAGAAATTCCTGAACAGCATCAAAAAAAACAACCTGGCGTGGAAGCAGAGATGGAGCCTCGGCCCGACTCGACCCTTGAGGGATACCGGGGAAGCGGCAAGCTGCAAGCCAAGGTTGCGATTATTACCGGCGGTGATAGCGGTATCGGGCGCGCTGTGGCCGTTGCCTTTGCCAAGGAAGGCGCCGATATCGCCATTGCCTATCTTGAGGAGCATGGAGACGCAAACGACACAAAAAAAGAAATCGAGCAATGTGGAAGAAAATGTCTTTTAATTGCCGGTGACGTGGGTAATGAACAATTCTGTTCCGAAGTCGCCGCAAAGACGATCGCGGCTTTTGGACACATTGACATCCTGATAAATAATGCTGCGGAACAACATGTTCGGGCCAGCATTATGGATATCGATAATGCGCAGCTCGAAAAAACTTTCCGCACGAATATTTTCTCGATGTTTTATATGGTAAAGGCAGCGCTCCCCCATCTGAAAAAAGGCGCACGCATAATTAATACTACGTCCGTGACCGCCTATAAGGGGAGTCCGCATTTGCTCGACTACTCGGCCACGAAGGGCGCAATCGTTGCTTTTACGCGGTCATTGTCACTACAATTGGTCGAGCAGGGAATTCTTGTAAATGGTGTCGCTCCCGGACCCATATGGACGCCATTGATACCGTCTACTTTTCCGCCCGAAAAAGTCGGCAGTTTTGGAAAAGATGTGCCTCTGAAACGTCCTGGACAACCTGACGAGGTAGCGCCCTGTTATGTCTTTCTGGCTTCCCAAGAATGCTCATATATGTCGGGGCAAGTGCTGCATCCGAATGGAGGCACCATCGTAAACGGCTAAAAGAAGCAATTTTGACCTCACTCGGCGTGACAAATTGTCTGGGAAATTGTTCGCGAAATTCAGACATGGAGTTTCAATAAGTGGTGATAAAAAAAATTTGCATTAAGCTGTGGACGTGCATAAATTCACTGGATGTGACTTGCCCGGGTTTTTTTTAATGCCTGCCAGGGCGTACCCAACCCAGGCCGATAACAGCTATTATTATTCGTCGAAGTACAACTACAAACCTGCAGGGTGTAAAACAGGGGCACGAAGTATGTTCAGTTTTGGTTCCAAAGAACCTGTCGTAGCGACGGCGAATATTGTAATCGATTGCCCACCCGAGCACGTCTTCAGCTATTTGGGAGAAGGATTCTTCGAGAATTATCCCAAATGGTCGCCGGAAGTCGTTGAGCTTGAGTCCGTCACTCCCGGTCCTGTGAGGCTGGGAACTATCGCAAGGCAGGTGCGTATCGATCAAGGGCGCAAAACAGAAACCACATTCAAAATCGATGTGTATGAGCCATGCAGGCGCCTGGTTTTCGCCGGCGTTGCCGATCCTTTCCGCTGCAGTTATGAGCTAAGGTGCCTCGATAGTGGCAGGTCATCCGAACTGACCTTTACTTTTGAATTGCTCGAGATTCAGGTGTTCATGCGTCCATTCGAGAAATTGATCCGGGTAGTGGTTCAGGAAGGAGCGCAACGCACGGTAAGAAACTTGAAGCGTTTAACTGAAGCAAAAAAATAGGCGGCCAGCTAGAGGCCCGCCATTTCGCAAAATATCCAGGAGAAACAAATGACTTTCGTAGTGGAAAAGGATCCCGGATTAATCCCGCAGATCTTGTCTGAAATACTGGACAGCTCGATAAACGGAATCACGCTGGTGGATCCCGATCAGGAGGATATGCCTATTGTTTATGCCAATAGGCAATTCCAGGTCATGACTGGATATCCGCAAGAGGAGATACTCGGGCGCAACTGCCGTTTTCTTCAAAAGGGCGACCGTGAACAGGAAGCGCGTTTTGCAATGAGGCGGGCCATCAGCAAGCACGAACCCATCGAGGTCACCATACGCAATTATCGAAAGGATGGCGAGCTCTTCTTTAACCACCTGACGCTCACTCCGCTGCTGGATGGACAGGGAAAACTCATCTATTATCTTGGCATCCAATACGATGTGAACCGCAACCGGGACTTGATCTCGAAGTTCAGCATGCAGCAGGAAGCCGATACCAGACGTTTACTTGCTTCTCTGTTGCCCAGACCTTGATATTAAAGCCCGGCACACGCCTGGTGCCCGGATATAGGAAGCGAGTTAATCAAAAATCACAATGGAAGAGGAATTTATGACCCGGATATCGTATGAAAACATTTCACAGCCGCGATCGGATGACCGGCGCCTATGGGATGTACCTTTTGCGGTTTATGGGTACCCGGCCTTGCTGTTAGCCCACAGGCTGAAGGTTTTTGCCTTGCTTGGGAAAGGGGCGCGCACGTTGCCTGAAATCTGCGAGGCGCTGGACCTCAAGCCCCGGCCGGCCGAGGCTATCCTGACGGCCGCGACGGCGCTGGGTTTTCTCTCTCTCGTGGATACGCGTTATTCGCTTGCCGCGCTTGCGGAAGATTACCTGCTCGAAAAGAGCCCCAGCTACTTCGGGTTTTTCTGGGACATGATGATCGACAATTCAGAGGTGTTTTCCTACACAAGCCTGGAGCGGGCCGTGCTCACCAACTCGCCCCAGGCTTATGGCGGGGGCGATATTTATAAATCCCATGAAGAGCAGGCGGAGTTGGCGCGGCGGTTTACGCGCGGCATGCATAGCATGAGCATGACGCTGGCGTCCGCCTGGCCGAATGTCCTGGATCTCACACATCATCAACTGATGCTCGACATCGGCGGTGGTTCCGGCGCTCACTCTATCGTCGCTGCATTGAAATCGCCCAACCTGGATGCGATCGTGCTGGACCTGGAGCCTATATGCCAGGTCGCTCAAGAGTTCATTAACCAGCATGGCGTGCAGGACCATGTAACGACCCATGTTGCAGATATGTGGAATGACCTCTTCCCGGCAGCCGATCTGCATTTTTATTCCAACATCTACCACGACTGGCCTCCGGAGAGATGCAGATTTCTTACGGAGAAAAGTTTCCGGAGCCTGGAGCCGGGCGGACGCATCATCATTCACGATATACTCTACAACGACGAAAAGACTGGGCCTTTCGCTGCTGCCGCGTATAGCATGCTCATGCTGGGATGGACGGAAGGTGAATCCTATTCAGGCGCCGAATTGGCCGCGATGCTGAAGGATGCGGGTTTTCATGACATCCAGGTGTACCCGGCTTTTGGTTATTTCAGCGTGGTGACCGGCGTCAAGCCATAATGATGGATCCTTGCGTTATTGC
The DNA here is from genome assembly GCF_900103145.1 of Nitrosospira sp. Nsp18. NCBI lineage: Bacteria > Pseudomonadati > Pseudomonadota > Betaproteobacteria > Nitrosomonadales > Nitrosomonadaceae > Nitrosospira > Nitrosospira sp. Nsp18. The sequence goes on from NZ_FMWY01000039.1 coordinate 5,871, forward strand.
TCCGGCTCACGCGGTAACCGCAAATTCAAACATGGTCGTCAGTAGTCATCGCCGGTAGTCATCCTCACCCTCAATCGTTGGAATGGTGCGTATCAGTTCTGTTTCATCGCACGATAACCGGCTTTGCGTCGCATATAAGGCCGAAGCCGATTTTTTTGCACGGGCCTCTGCGTTATGTCGGAATATGTTTATCCATCGATCAGTACCCTCTTAATGAAAATATTCCGCCCTTACGGGCTTTTAGCGGTTCTGTTTTTTTTTGCCGCAAGCCCCACCCTGGTTTGTGCCGACGAACATGGTGACAAAGCTCATGAGCATCTGGAAGAGGCAATCGAAAGTGGAAAAAAAGGAAGCGCAAGGCGTGCGCATTCACACGGAAGAGGCGAAGAAGGAACTGATCGAGCAGAATAAAGAGCATCCCTATACTACCCTTCAAAAGCCCATATACGGCGAACACGAGAAAGCGGAGCACGACAGGGAGATCTTTGAAGAAATGGACCTGGCAATTGAAGAAGCTAAAGAGGAACATACGGAGAAAGCCGTTGAAGCTGTAGAAAGAGCTTCCGTTCATTTAGAGGAAAAAGAGAAATCCCGATAATGGGCGATCCTAAACAAGCGTGAACGGGGGGAAATATGCCGGCGTTACAAGAAGCTGCGTTCCTAAACGCATTTCCCGCCCCGTGATGGCGGAATCCCGCACCGGCACCTGTTTGGCTCACGTCACCGCTTTTTTGCCGGCTTGAATCCCAGCGTTTTCATGGCCGGTACCACTGATTGCTTTGTGGCGCCATAGTCTGCCCATGGGGCGTTGCCCTTATCCAACCGCTCATGGATATTGAGGGCCGACCAGCGGCTGGCGCTCGTAAGTGAATCCAGCTCTTCCCAGGCCAGCGGCACCGACACGCCCAGGCCCGGACGTGCGCGCACTGACCAGGCCGATACGGTCGTTGCGCCGAAGCCGTTGCGAAGATAGTCTATGAAAATCTTTCCAACGCGATTTCTCGGCCCGCTTTTTGCAACGAAACGCTGCGGTATGGTTTCGGCGAGGTGTTGGACAATGGCTTGAGAGAAATTTTTTACGGTGTCCCAATCATGCAGCCTTTTTATCGGCACAATGACGTGCAAGCCTTTGCCTCCACTCGTTTTCAGGAAAGACTCCAACCCCAGTTCCTTGAGAAATACATGAACAAGCTGAGCCGCCTCCTGGATGAGCGGCCACTTTACCCCTTCGCCGGGATCAAGGTCGAATGCCATCCTGTCCGGTTTGCCGATCGCGTTTTTTGTGGCATTCCATGTGTGAAACTCTATCACGTTCATTTGAGCGGACGCTAACAGGCCTTCGGCGGTGGCAACTTCAATCAATGATTCATGCTCGGGATCCAGCGCCGGGTCAAGCTGGTTCACTCCCTCCATACTCTCTTTTTCCCAATGCTTCTGAAAAAACAGTTGACCTGCAATTCCTTGCGGTGCGCGGACGAGCGATACCGGCCTGCCTTTGAGATGCTCCAGCATTAAAGGCGCGATCAGCGAATAGTAGCGAATGAGCTCGATTTTCGTAAATCCAGTAGATGGATCAATTACGCGCTCGGGGTGCGAAACCTTCAACGGTTTTGACACCGCATTCGCAGGTTTTGCATCGGAGGCATGCACCGGCTTCTCCCGGATAATGACTTCTGCTTTTTTATCCGATCTCAAGCCTTGAAAAACCGAGTGGCGAATATGTCCATCTCGCGTCCATTCTCCAAAGGAAACTTCAGCCACCAGCGTGGGCTTTACCCAATGCGTGTTTTTTTCGATGTCGCCCGCCCTAACGAATGGTGGACGCTCAGTCGCAACTTTGTCCAATTTCACCCTGAGATCATGAAGCGTGTTATCGCTAAATCCGGTGCCTACGTTTCCGGCATACTGAAGCTTCTTGTCTTCATCATAGTAGCCGAGCAGAAGCGAACCTATGCCGGCCCTGGAACCCTTGGGGTCGGTAAAGCCGCCAATTACAAATTCCTGACGTTGCGTGCACTTCAGCTTTATCCAGCTGGGAGAGCGGCCAGAGGCATAACGCGATGTCTTTCGCTTACCGATCAAGCCTTCCAGCCCCAGGCGGCAGGCCGACGCGATGATATCTTTCGGCGGCGCATCAAAAATATCGCTGAAGCGTATCTGTTCCGGCGGACGTCGCTCAAAAAGGGTTCGGAGTACTGCCCTTCGTTCAATCAGCGGGACCTCTCTTAAATCATATCCATCGTAGAACGGTATATCGACCAGGTAATAAATAATCCCTTGAGTCCGTGTGCTATCAAATGCATTTTGCAAAGCCTGAAAATCAGGTATGTTTTTGTCATTCAACACCACAATTTCGCCATCAAGCCATCCGGACTTCAGCCTCATCCCCGCTATTGCTTTTATGAGATGAGGCAATTTCTCTGACCAGTCATTTCCATTTCGGGTAAAGAGCTTAATGTCCCTGCCATCTATCCTGGTCAACATCCGATAGCCATCGAACTTGATTTCGTAACTCCACTCAGCCGGATCGTTGGGCGGCCCATCCACCAGCGTCGCGAGTTGCGGGCGCAAGATGTGAGGAAGATCGGCTTTAACTGCGTTTTCCGGCAAGGCAGATTCGTTTTTTCCGGACTTTGATCTAGTCTTGGTCGACGTTGTGCTCACCGATCCGGCAGCTTTTTGAACCTCTGGCGGTTCAAGCCCGGCAACACTCTCAGGCATTTCATCCACCACGCTATATTCGTTGGAAGAGCGAACATAATCATCTTTTTCCTTGATGAGCAACCATGCCTCCTGTTTTTCTTCCTCCTTCCTTTTCATGCGTACCAGTGCCCAGTGGCCCTTCAATTTGTGCCCGCGCAGCTCAAACTTCAGCTTGCCCTCACGATAACCTTTGTGGGGATCCTCAAGAGGAATCCACGTTCCCTTGTCCCAGATGATGACTTTGCCCGCGCCATACTGCCCGCGCGGAATCTCGCCTTCAAAACTGTTGTATGAAATCGGATGATCTTCAACATGAACTGCCATGCGTTTATCATTCGGGTCGAAGCTGGGTCCTTTGGGAACGGCCCAACTTTTCATTGCTCCATCAAGCTCAAGCCTGAAGTCATAATGAAGCCGCGTTGCCCAGTGCTTCTGAACGACAAACGACAAGGCTGCCTTGCTCGTCTTACTGCTGACGCCGATGCCAGGAGGTTCGGACGTTATGGAAAAATCACGTTTTTCCCGATAGGCTTTGAGCGAATCCGGCTTTGACATTTTTCAAGACTTATTCAGAGGTTTCCTATGCGCGGCGCTTATGCGTGCCCTTGGTAGAAGCCGGCACATTGTCTGCATCCGCCTTCACCGGCTTTTTTCCTGGCGCCTTGCCACTACCCTCTTTATCCCCGCTTTTCTTCAGGCTGCGCTGCAGCAATTCGGTAAGGTCGAGTATCTGTGCACTGCCAGGTGTCGCTTCGGATTCCTCTGGTTGAGCCACGGTCTGGATGTCGCCCGTTTCCACTTTTTCATGGACAAGTTTCATGATCTCCTCCTTGAAAGAATCGCGAAACTCTTCAGGATCCCATTTTCCGCTCATGTCCATCACCAGTTGCTCGGCCATTTTCAATTCCTTATCGGTAATGCCCGCCTCCTCCGTTCCCTCAGGGGGAAAGCTCAGTTTCTCCCAACTGCGTATCTCGTCGCCCCATCGCAACAGATTCAGCACGAGCGCGGGGCCTGATGGCACGAGAGCGGCCAGATGCTGCTTTGTTTGAATAACCACCCGTGCAATACCGATGCGCCGGGTCTTGAGAAGAGTCTCGCGCAAGAGCGCATAGACCTTGATTCCTTTATTGATCGGAACGACATAGTAAGGGCGCTCAAGATAAACGAACGGAATATCGGTAGCCGGTACAAACATCTCGATCTCAATCGTTTGAGTAGCCTTCGGGTAAGCAGCAGAGATTTCCTCCTGGCTCAGCACGACATACTGACCATCTTCATATTCAATGCCCTTGACAATATTTTCCTTGTCGATTTCCTTTCCGGTCTTCTTGTTTATACGCTTGTAGCCAACCGGATCCATGCTGCGCTTGTCCAGCCAGTCGAAATTCAGCCCCTGTTCAGCCGTCGCGGAATGGAGGGCTACGGGTATATGCACCAGGCCGAAGCTTATGGCGCCCTTCCATAACGCGCGGTTGCTTGACATAGGAATAGCCATGGTTCACTCCCTTTACTTCCACGCAACATGACACTCTTCAATCTGAAAGATTAGCCGATACCAGCGAAGCCGCGGCTGGATATATAGGCATTCCGATGGATTGTGCATCTCTTCCCGGGAGCAGAAATGCCCGGACTGCTGCCCATAATAAGAACAAGAGACACAAGAGAGCCAACCCCGGCGACGTTCCAACCAGCCCTCTTAGTTATCATCCTCTACACCCATTTTGTTGTATGTGCGATCGCGCACGAAGTGAAGGGCAGCAGGGATCGGTTTATGTTTTGGCGGATGCGCGATGAGCTCTGGACCGACAAGGGCGGATGATGCTATTCAGAGGCCAATTATTACAGCGCTGTGTGTTCTTTCGTACGGAATGATCAGCTAACAGATGAGAGGGTAGTTACGTCTATTTGTGTTATTTGTGAATCATGCCCAATCGCTTGATTCACTGACCACAACCTTAGGTACTGTCGAGTGGAAAGCCTTCCATAAGGTCGCCTATGTGAAAGAGTGAAGACTCATAAGTGAAGACTCATAAAAGTAAAAGCCGAAAATACAGCGATATAACGCTACGCCATCCACGAAGCTTCCTGAGGATTAAATGAATATGGATTATTTTTCCCTGCTACAATGGCCCGCGATGGTGATCAACATACTTGCGGTCTGGCTGCTGACTTACCAGTCCAAGCGCAGGCGCAATGCCGGCTTTTGGTGTTCTCTCCTCAGCAACATCTTATGGATCGCCTGGGGATGGTATGCTCAGGCTTTAGCGGTTATTGGCCTCCAGATAGCCCTGGCTGCGCTGAATATCCGTGGCGTCAAAAAGACGGATGAAACGACTTAGGTAATGCCGCTCGAACATCGCTGTTTTCTCTTTTTTTGGCCTATCATCATCATGGTTTGTGCAAAATGAAGTTCGAAACATGGAAAAATCTTTTGCAATCCGAGCAAGCAAAATATTTCTGATTTCCAGCATCGGCTGCCTGGCTCTCGTGGTTGCTTCTAATAATATTCTCGATTATCAATCAAACTTCCGGTTCGTCCAGCATGTAATGTCCATGGATACGGTATATCCGGGAAACGTCCTGAAGTATCGCGCCATCACTGAACCGCTTCTGCATTGGGCCATCTATATACTTATCATATTCGCAGAATTCATGATTGCCATACTGTGCCTTTCAGGCGCACTGCAATTGCTTCGCCATATCCGGGATGATGCCTCGACATTCGACAAAGCCAAATCCATATCCATCCTGGGATTATCCTGCGGTTTTGCCTTATGGTTTTTTGGCTTTATCGTAATTGGCGCGGAATGGTTCTGTATGTGGCAATCACCGGACTGGAATGGCCAGGAATCCGCATTCCGATTTGTGGTTTGCATCATCCTGGTGCTAATTTACACCGTCCAAAGTGATAAAATCCGCTGAACTGACCAGCATCATCGAAATCGCGTCATCGCTACCATTGGCGTATAATGCCAGCCCTATTTTGTTATCTTCATTTCTTCCCTTTTTGATCAGGCCGAATACCGCCGGTCGATAGTCTGCAAACCCAGGCGATGCGAACTCTATATACTTATTGCATGCTTTTCCCGCGGCGCACCGCGTACGTCCTGGTCGCGCTGTTGGCGGCAGGTATTGCCGAAGGGCTTAGCCTGACTGCACTTCTCCCATTACTTTCGATTGCGGTCGGCGATACCGCGAATTCCGACACCGGCAAGCGGATCGTGGACGTGCTGCAAGGGATTGGCATCGTACCGACCATTGGCGTCATGCTGCTGATCATTGTCGGAGGCATGATCATCAAGAGCCTGATATTGCTGATGGCCAACAGGCAAGTCGGCTATACCGTCGCGCATGTCGCCACCGCGCTTCGCCTTGAATTGATCGAGGCGCTGCTCGCGAGCCGCTGGCAATATTATCTGCGCCAGCCCATGGGTTCGCTGGCGAATTCTGTCGCGACCGAAGCATACCGGGCGGCGAATGGGTTTGAACACAGCGTCACCGTGCTGGCGCTCGTGATACAAGTCCTTGTCTATGGAACGGTAGCCATGTTCGTTTCATGGCAGGCAACACTTACCTCGTTACTTGTCGGCGTGCTGATGCTGCGGCTGCTGCATCAACTGATCCGCGCTACCCGCAAGGCAGGGACCAAGCAGACTCAACTGATGCGTCATTTACTGACTTATCTTTCCGACGTGCTGGGATCGGTAAAATCACTGAAAGCCATGGCACGGGACAACGTGGCGGAAGCCATTCTGCGCGACCAGACCAAGCAGCTGGAGAAAGCCACCCGGCGCGAAATCATGGCGCGGGAAGCCTTGATGGCCTTGCAGGAACCCATACTAGCCACCCTGATAGCGTCAGGCTTATATCTGGCCCTGTCGATATGGGAGCTTTCGTTGCCGGCTGTGATGGTTATGGTTTTTCTGCTCACCCGCCTTCTGAGCCTGCTTAATAAAACCCAGCGCAAATACCAGAATCTGATGGCGCAGGAGAGCGCTTACTGGGCTTTGCGCACAGCGATCGAAGAGGCTCGTGCCGCAGCGGAGAGAACGACGGGTACGCGGCAGCCCACCCTTCAAAAGGGAATCAGCTTGCGTCACATAGATTTCGATTATGGCGCGAAACCGATATTCCAGGATCTCAACCTTGAAATTCCCGTCAATACATTCACCACCATCGCAGGACCCTCAGGGGTTGGCAAAAGCACCATGCTAGACCTGCTGTGCGGGCTGGCTGAACCAAAATCAGGGGATATGCTCATAGATGGCGTACCTCTGCGTGAAATCAATCCGCGCGACTGGCGACGCATGATCGGCTATGTTGCGCAGGAAAATGTTCTGCTTCATGACACCATTCTCAGCAACATACTCGTCGGCGCGCCTGATCTGGTTGAAGCCGATGCTGAAAGAGCATTGCACCAGGCGGGAGCCTGGGATTTCGTAAGCGCCCTTCCGGAAGGAATGCAGACGATTGTCGGCGAGCGCGGAGGGCTGCTGTCGGGCGGCCAGCGTCAGCGGATCGCAATAGCCAGAGCGCTGGCTCACCAGCCGCTTTTTCTGCTGCTTGACGAACCGACCAGCGCGCTAGATCCTGAAAGTGAGCGGTTGGTTTGCGACACCCTAAAGAAGCTGGCGGCCGGCCTCACCGTGGTGGCCGTTTCCCATCAGCCTGCGCTGATAAATGCAGCGGACAACATATTCACCCTTTCCAAGGGTAAAGCCGAGCGACTGCAGCATCCCTCCGAGGTTGAGAATGAATCGGACGCCATATCCCTATCACGCAGGGGAGCAACCTCGGCCTTCCGCTGATTTGAGAAGTTATAGTGAACAAGCCGCAAAAATTGTTTGCTGCCCGAGGTGACGCACGACCACGTGAACCTGATAGCCTGTAACCCTAACTCCGGCAGCTGACCGCTCATTTTTAGCCCGTTGTCAGTTCATTTGCCAACTAAGTGCGTAACGAAAAGGATTTTCGCACCCGTGAGCTTCACCTTTTGGTGAGCTCGCTATAGGGCGGATTTAGGGGAACAGACTGTACCTATGCCGATCCAGATGGCGCAGCATTAATCAACGGTGGCTTCGATTAATGGTATTCTATTATGCAAGAGTAGAAATGGGCTAACGTTTTTTTTCAAATATAAAACAGGTTTCGCCCCAATTTTTAGCTGTTTTGAATTTCACCCCCAAGCCTGCCCGTTCCATCAGCTCTACCGCTTCCTGCTGCTCCTCAGGGGTTCCCAGCTCGACGATGACAGATCTTAGCGCCGGATTTTTCAGAACATTTTTCGCACCTTTGATAATGGGAATCTCTATGCCATCTACATCGATCTTGATATAGTTGGGGTAAGGGAACCCCCATTTTTCGCATAACTCATCCAGCGTTACTCCAAACATTCCCTGAATATGCGCAGCAGGTGTTTTCATGTTCTTCAGGTCTTCCTTTCCGAACTGTGAGCGGTTTCCTCCGCCAATAAATTTGGGGATGTACAGCTTTGAAAACCCGCCCTGCCCCGATACGGCTACACCATAAGCCGTAATATTATTTTCGAGCTTATTCAGGTAAATGTTTTTATTCAGTAAAGAATAATTGATGCACTGAGGCTCAAAGGCAAAAACCTGAATGTCTTTCCCGTATTTTTTGGCGGGGTATAACGAATATTGACCGATATTCGCACCTAGATCAAAGAAACGCGAGCCGGGTTCAAAACTGTCGAGCCAATTCAGCGTATCGGGCTCTTTAATGGAATAAGTTTTGGCTCGCTGAAGCGTCCGAAAGTTATCCACGGCTATGCGTATAGATTGACCCTTGACATTTACCTGCGTGTAACCGCCTTTTAGTCCATAAAGCGCGATAGAGAACCCGGAAAGAACATCCATGAAAAATGAAGACATATTTGCTTCAGCTGTAGGCTGATTAGTGGAGATAGGGATTAGATGAATGCCGAAGAATATCTGTTTTATCCGGTTTAATCCCAAATATTTTGCGGCAGGCCAAAGCTGCGGCCGTCAGAGTAGCGGTGACTTGTCTCGGATGAAAGGGCATTTTCAAGTCGAAGGCAGCAACTCCGCTTCATCTGTTGGGCAAACTCAAGTCGTCGAGGACGGCCATATTATATTGGGAAGCAGTCTCTGCCAGCACCGGCAAGACCTCTCCAACACTTACGCCCTTCCTTGTCAAAACGCTTTTTTTGATAAACGGGAACTTGAACTCGGTAATAAGAGGCTTCCACAAGTGTAAAGTCGGCTCTATCCATCTTATAGGCCTCTGATTAAAATTAGTTCGAGCCAGGGCGGTTTCTAAACCATAAAGAGCGGCTAGGCGGAATCTGTGGCGGAGAAGCCGGGAGAAACCGACCTCATATTTTCGGATAACAACATTCTTGAGCTCCAGAATATCGACCTCTTTGAAGAAGCGAAGAAATTCTTCAGATAGCACTACATTTTTTTTGCAATACAGAAAATAAGATTGCAGATGCGGATGAAATTGAAATGAATCGGTCATCCCAATCACATCAGCGTCGCAGTTCTCAAGCGTATTAACGATATTGCTGATGCTGAAAAGCGGCCCGATAACGCTATCATTGGCTAACAGAAGGCCGGCATGGTCCTTGTATCGGGCATATTTTTCCAGCCCTATTTTCCATCCGTAAAAATCGTAGCCTTTATTCTCCCGGTTTATGATTCTTACGCAGCATCTTGAAAGCTTCTCCAGGTCCGAAATCGAAATGTCATCGCTCGAGCTGATAAATATGATGTTGAACCCGGCCAGTGCGAGCGCGTCAAGATATTGATACACGTTCTTTCTGACAATATTTTTGTAATCGTAGCTACAAAAAAGGCAGACCGGTCTGGTGTAATCCGGCAATACCAGCCCTTTTTCATCTAATCTGACAAGCGGTTCCTTACGCACTTTCTCCCGCGTGAGCAAATAAACAGATAAATCCCGGGCGTATCTCAAGTCCTTGACTATCATCTTGATGGGCCACTTCATCGGCCAGGCGGTCCGCCCGTTTTTCTGCTTGTGCGGGGACATTTTCATACACCTCAGTCAATAAATTCCATCAAGAGTTAGTACATAAAAATGGCCGCGTTATATGCAGGGATACCGAAATGTGTCGAAAAGCTTTTGCTCCATATTAGTGGCCTTCCAGTATAAGGACGTCCCTATACGGAAACACGATACAAAAAATCATTGATGACATGTTATCTTGTAAAAATACGCGCTTCAGGGCGGCTAATCCAGAGATAAAGATACTCACGTCAACATGCCTTTCAGTGTTTCCAGGGTATCGGCTTCGTCTATTTTTTTATCGTCGCGAACGCGAAGTATCCGGGGAAATCGCACGGCAATACCCGCTTTGTGCCGTGATGAAAGGGCAATGCCTTCAAACCCGATTTCGAACACCATTGTTGGCATTACGCTACGAACCGGGCCGAATTTATCAACCGTTGTTTTGCGAATTACTGCATCGACCTGCGCAATTTCACGATCAGTCAAGCCAGAGTATGCCTTTGCAAATGGCACGAGTTTGCGCTTGCCCTCTAGGTCGTCATCCCACACCGCAAAAGTATAGTCCGTATAGAGCGAGGCACGACGGCCATGTCCTTTTTGCGCATAGATCAATACCGCGTCTATCGTATAGGGATCTATTTTCCATTTCCACCAGAAACCGCTCTCCTTGGTGCGGCCTGTCCCATACCGTGCACTGACCGATTTCAGCATCATTCCTTCAACAGCACGCGAGCGCGAGCTATCCCGTACCACCCGCAGCGCTTGCCAGTCATGGGCATCGACCAGGGGAGAAATAATCAGACCCGGTATTCCGACAGCGCGCACGACATCTTCCAGTTTCCCTCGCCGCTCCAGCTGGGCAGCATTCCGGATATCCTGTCCACCGTGTTCCAGCAGGTCAAACGCCATAAACACCGCCGGAAGCTCGTTTAGTATTTTTGACGACAAAGTCTTGCGGCCGATTCGCTTTTGCAATTCGGCAAAAGAGGCTGGCTTGTCGTTTTTCCATACCAGGATTTCCCCGTCCAGGACAGTGCCATCGGCAAGAGAAATTCCGCTGATCTCAGGAAAACGATCCGTAATCAAGTCCTCTCCGCGCGACCATAGCCAGCGTTGGCCGTCCCGCTGCACTAATTGAGCGCGAATTCCATCATACTTCCACTCCGCTTGCCACTGCCGAATATCGCCCAATGTTTCGGGATCGGTTTGCAAAGGATGGGCTAGAAAAAACGGATAAGGATACGGCTGGCCATGAGGGTCCGCGGCTTCAAACGCCGCCTGCGCGGCGATCAGGGAGCTATAGCGCATCGCACTGGGCTGCAACCCGCTGTCGGTCCATCCCATCATCCGTTGGGCAACGATTTTTATATCAAGACCGGAAAGTTCGCTCAATGCGCGAACCACAAGCAGTTTCGAGACCCCAACCCTGAACCCGCCGCTTATCAGCTTTATCAACAGAAAACGCTCATGCGCCTGGAGCTCATCCCAATAACCGAACAACGCGCCACGGATCTTTTCCGGGGTCTCGTTCCGTAAGGGAATAATGCGTTCTTCCATCCAGACCGCAAGCGCAATGCAGCTTTCATTCTCTGGCGGTGGCAGAATATGCGCTATCGTTTCCGCCAGATCACCAACTGCCAGATAACATTCGTCGAAAAGCCATTCCGGAATACCGGACATCTCGGTTGAAAACTGCCGCAAGAGTTTGGTCGAGATTGTCTGACGCGGCTTTCCGCCGGCCAGGAAATAGACCGCCCAGGCGGCGTTTGCCGGTTGGGCATGGCTGAAATATCTTTTTAATGCATCGAGTTTGCCGATAGTGGCAGTGGTTGAATCCAGCTCGTTGTAAAGCCCCGCAAATTCACGCATGGCTTTCTTTGAATGCAATGGATTCGTTCGCTGCGACATTGTCATCTTCTTCGGTCCCGTACTCCGTGACGAAGGCTGAAGCGTCAAACCCTTTCTCCTGCAGCCACCGCACCATGATATCGACGTGCCCATGCGTAACGATCACGCGTCGTGCACCTGTTGCAGTGATGGCCGCCATCAGGCCCGGCCAATCCGCGTGATCAGACAGCACGAAACCGCGATCGACCGCGCGGCGCCTTCGTGCACCCCGGAGAAGCATCCAGCCGCTTGCGAATGCATCGCTATAGTCGCCGAAACGACGCATCCACGGCGAACCTGCTGCCGAGGGCGGAGCCATGACAAGCGCTCCGCGCAAGCGGGCTTTATCATTTATGCCGCTGATGCTCAACGTATCCGGCAATGGTATTCCCCCTTCGCGATAAACACGGTTGAGCGTTTCGATCGCGCCATGGCAGATAATCGAACCTATCGTATTATCGATACCGTTCAAGATGCGTTGCGCCTTGCCGAATGAATAGCAAAAAAGAACACTGACCCGGCCCGCTTCGCCATTTCGCCGCCACCATTCATTGATATCGTCAAAAATCGAGTTCTGCGCCTGCCAGCGATAAATCGGTAAACCGAACGTCGATTCGGTAATAAACGTTTCGCAAGCGACGGGCTCGAAGGCATCGCACGTGGCGTCCGCTTCCAATTTGTAATCGCCGGATACAACCCATACTTCGCCCTTGTACTCGAGACGAACCTGGGAAGAACCTAGAACATGACCGGCCGGATAAAGCGAGATGGTCACACCGTTGTGGACGGTTCGCTCTCCATACGCGAGCGTATCAAGCGTGATGTCGCCCAACCGGGATTTCAGGATGGCGGCGCCCGAAGTTGCAGCGAGGTAATGAACATGGCCGGGGCGCGCGTGGTCCGCGTGCGCATGCGTAATGATCGCTCGCTCGACCGGCAACCACGGATCAATATAAAACTGCCCTGGTACGCAAAACAGTCCTTCTTTTCTCGCAACCACCAGATCAGCCATGAACGCCTCAGTTCCCGCTATTGTTGCAGACGAGCTCAGTAAAGACAGGGAAGGCAAGCAGAACACCTGCAAGATCGGGCGTATAGTGAGATACATGCCGATACGCTATCACAACGGCACTTGCAACCCCGTCCGGCTCGCCGCTGAATCCCCTCAATGCTTCTGATATAAACCGATAAGTTCGGAATACGCGATGACATGGCCTTCCATCGCTTTCTCCAGCTTTGCCTTGGTTGGTTGCTTCAAATCCGGCAGGACCGTATCCAGCGCATAGAGTTTATGAAAATACCGGTGTTTTCCAATCGGCGGGCACGGCCCTCCATAGCCGGTGCGCTGCCAGTCGTTAAGCCCTTCCAGCGTTCCACGTGGAAGATCAGCCGGCGCAATTGCCTCCGATAGTCCGCTGGCGCCGGGTGGAATGTTGTACAACATCCAATGCACCCAGGTTCTCTTGGGCGCAGCAGGATCAGGCGCATCGGGATCGTCCATGATTAAAACCAGGCTTTTCGTGCCCTCGGGTACTTCAATCCAGAAAAGCTCCGGTGAAGTGTCGTGGCCGTCGCAGGTGTGGCGCGCAGGAATTGCGCCGTGAGGAGAAAAAGATGAAGATGTTAAGGTCATTGACATGATAGGTTTCTCCTTTTTCTCGTTTCTTTCCTTCTGGCTCATGAGTGAGGCCGTTTCGCCCGCTGCAGCTATCGGAACCAGCAAACAGACAAGGAAAGCGCCCCATAAGGCAACAACGTGTGTACGAAAAATAAAACGCAGCCTTTCGCTCATCGTCATGCCCAGCTATCAGGATATCGGAACGAGCCGGCCTTGCTCGCCGCCTACCTTTGGCAGGCGCACGGTCAGCACGCCATTCTTATAGCTCGCTTCCGCGTGGTCGGCATCCGCCTTGTCTGGTAACGGTATGGCCCGCTGGAAAACGCCGTAGGCACGCTCCGTGAAATAATACGTACTATCGCCTGTAGCACGTTCAAAATGTTTTTCGCCTCTCAAATAAAGCATATTGCCGTCTATCGTAATATGGAAATCTTTTTTTTCCATACCGGGCATTTCTACCCTCACCACCATCTCCTTGTCCGTTTCCTCAACCTCCCCTGCCAGTACGCTCCAGTTGCGGAAAGCGGGTAATGTGCCGGCTGCCACCTGTTCTTTATCCTCCTCATCCTTGCGACGCGTAAAGTGAGTCAGCGCGTCGCTACTTTGATGGACCAGTTCGCGCCAGCCCTCCGAAATATGGTCCCACGTCCGGCTAAGCCCACGGCCAATGTTTTTCCTGACGTGCTTCAAGGAATTCGTCATCGTTATGCTCCTTTTCATTATTGGAAAAATCGGTAATAACCAGGATAAGAATGAATTGCCGGCGTACCTCCCCTCAACCGGAACCATATTGCATGCCTCACCGCGAAATCAGCCTGACCTTAATTCTTCCATGCACATCTCGACGGGTACAGGATCCGATATCACCTGCTAGCGTCGCGCCCTCATTTCCTTTTGCCGTTGATAATTTACCAATTTGGCAATTGCAAGCAATTCTTCCGATAGCAGTTCCAACAAGTCATCCAGTGTCAGTATGCCTACTAGCGCGCCGTTTTCATCCACGACCGGTAAACGCCTTACAGTCTTACTGCGCATGTATTGAACCGCATCGAAGATGGCCACGTCTTCTTTCACGGTGACCAACTCTTGCTCGATGATATCGCCTACGGTGATAACCCCCTGATCGAGTTCAGTCGCCATGATCTCTACAACCAGATCCCGATCGGTCACGATCCCGACGGGGATACGGACGCCATCGCGCTCTTCCACAATGATCACATCACCGACGTGGTGATGGCGCATGAGCTTGGCCGCCTCCAGAATGGTTTCGTCTCGTCGCAAAACAATAACATCACGGTTACAAATTTCACCGACAGGCATAATGCTCTCCGCTTGAGTTACATTTCGATATGAAGCGTTTGGCTGCGGGGATAAAGCAGCGCCATAAATGATGCTTCTAATACTATTATTAATATTAATCCGGCAATAAGTGAGCCCTATTTAATCGTTGATTTCTATCGTGTCCAGCCCACACGCAACAGATACTCGTCCGGGTTATAGTGGAATTGCAGCTCGCCCTGGTAGGCGTTATGTATGGCTTCGCCAATACCTCGCGCCAAGTGGATATCAGTGGTTGTAATCAGCGTCGCACCGTCTTTTTCTTCGATTTCCATGATACGTTTAAGCGGATGCTCGGTTCGCTCATGTTTTTCTACGTTATGCACAAGATGCAGGATTTCCTCGCGATGAGCGAGAAAAAACTCCCCCTGCAAAGTCACAAAACCGGCGGGAAAATGATCATGAATGCGATGGCATGCGGGACAAGGTTCCTGGTGCGCATCGGCGGGAGCCTGGAGCCACTGCCAGCGTCCTTCATGGAATACAGCGCCACATTGCGGACAGACGGTCGGCTCAGGCAACTTATGTCTCGCCCGATAGGCATCGTGCACGCGCTCTTCGAACATGCTGTCACGACGGGAAATCGGGCGAAAGCCGGGAGGCGTAGTATGAGTGCCCATGATAAAACTCCTATGGCGGGAATAGCCCGTTAGTTGACAAAGATGAAAAGTTTTACTGACAACAAGCCTTTGCTTTTCGCCATCCTCGATTTGAAGGCGGAGCTGCTTGTCTGCATCTCATTCAAGCCATCGCATCCATTTCATCCATCTCACTCGAATTGCGGGAAGTTACCCGCTTATTTTTGGGTAATTCCGCAATCATGACGTCAACGGTAAGGATCAGGCTAGCTATCGACGCAGCATTCTGTAAGGCGGAGCGTGTTACCTTGGCCGGATCAAGGATGCCCATTTCCATTAGATCGCCATATTCTTCGGTTGCTGCGTTGTAGCCGAAGTTGCCCCTGCCCTCCAGCACCTTGGCAAGGATAACCGAGGATTCGCCGCCGCCATTTGCAACGATCTGCCGTAAAGGCTCTTCTAACGCCCGCAGCACAATCTCGATGCCGGCTTGTTGTTCATTATTGTTGCCCTTTAGCGAGCGGATTACTTCCCTGACCCGCAGTAACGCCACACCGCCGCCTGGTAGAATTCCCTCTTCAACAGCAGCCCGGGTTGCGTGCATCGCGTCTTCAATCCGGCTCTTTTTCTCTTTCATGCCCATTTCGGTGGCGGCGCCCACTCTGATTATCGCGACGCCGCCAGCGAGCTTGGCAGCCCGTTCTTTCAATTTTTCCTTGTCGTAATCGACGGCGGATTCTTCCATTAACTTGCGAATCTGTTTGATTCGGCCGCGAATCATTAGGGGATCGCCGGCGCTGCCAATCAGCGTTGTGTATTCTTTCGCCACTTCCACGCGCTTGGCCCGGCCAAGATCTTTCAATGTTATCTTTTCCATTGTAAGACCCGCTTCCTCGGCGATTACACTGCCGCCTGTGAGAATGGCAATGTCCTCCAGCATGGCGGTGCGCCGTTCGCCGAAACTGGGGGCTTTTATGGCAACCGCCTTCAATGTGCCGCGGATATTGTTGAGCACCAGTGTCGCCAGCGCCTCGCCTTCGACGTCCTCAGCGATAATAACCAGTGGATGGCCGGCCTGGGCGATCTGCTCCAGCAGCGGAAGAAGATTCTGGATGTTGCTGATCTTCTTGTCATACAGAAGGATAGAGGGCTCTTCCATTACAACAATCTGCTCATCCGGGCTATTAATGAAGTATGGAGACAGATACCCACGGTCAAACTGCATTCCCTCCACTACTTCCAGCTCATTTTCCAGGCTCTTGCCATCTTCGATGGTTATCACCCCTTCCTTGCCAACTTTTTCCATGGCCTCAGCAATGATTTGGCCAACAACGGCGTCGGCATTGGCGGAAATCGCACCGACCTGGGCAATTTCTTTCCTGGTCGTGCATGGCACGGACATTTTTTTGAGTTCATCGACAGTAGCGGCAACTGCCTTGTCGATACCGCGTTTCAAATCCATGGGATTCATTCCGGCCACAACAAACTTCATACCTTCGCGAATGATCGCCTGTGCAAGTACCGTAGCGGTGGTGGTGCCATCTCCCGCCACATGGGATGTTTTGCTTGCGACCTCTTTTGCCATCTGCGCGCCCATATTCTCGAACTTGTCTTCAAGCTCGATCTCTTTCGCTACAATGACACCAGAGTTTGCAACCAACGGCGGACCATAGGCACGCTCGAGAATGACATTCCGACCTCTGGGACCGAGAGTCACCTTAACTGCATTCGCAAGGATATTGACGCCTTCAATAATTTTGGCATGGGCTGCTTCATGAAACAGAATCTGCTTTGCCGCCACAGAACCTCCAAAATGAATAGCGCACAGCCGAGTCAGCTTCACATGACTATGTATCTCTCCCGTACGGCGTGATCACTTCATTTTGATCGACTTCCGCTGAAGCGGGCCAGAATTACGATGTCATACTCAGCCTTATTGTTATTGAAGCGGGTTAAAACCTGCGGCCGCCCTCCCGAAAGTTCGCGTCCAACCTCAGGACAGACTGACCATTCTCATCAGGAGAACGGTCAGTACAGCGCGCTAGCTCAGCCTATAAAAGATCACTTGCTATTTGACCTCGATCCGTCTGGAGGTTTTACCCTCTTTCTTCGGAAGCGTCAGTTCCAGCGTGCCGTTTTCATACTTGGCCTCGGCTTTGGTATCATCCACATCACTCCCCAAAGTAAAGCTCCTGTAGCTCGATCCCTGGTGGCATTCGCGACAAATGACCCTTTCGCCCTCTTTTTCCTCTTTTTCCTGCCGGGTTTCACAACTGATGGAAACTCTATTGCCTTCTACCTGCACCTTGACATCTTCTTTCTTTACCCCCGGGATCTCTGCGCGCACGGTATAGGCCGTGTCATTTTCCTTTAAATCAATTTTGATTGTAGGGGCGGTCTCCGAGTCCATGGAAAACGGTTGCATTCCAAAACCCTTGAACCAATCATCAACATTGTAAAACGGGTCGAAGCGAGCGATATCACCGAACGGGGAACGACGAGCAATGTTTGCCATGATGTTTTCTCCTTGAAATATAAAAATTTATCGTACTGTTACTGCTACCACTTGGATGATCACGTAAACGAATCCCGTAAGCAGCTAAGCTATCAGGATGTTTTTCAGCGATTAAAAATCCTTTTCGCCATATAGCACCCCACCTGTTTCCGCGTCAGCCTCCAGCCAGTCTTGCGTTTCGTCATAAACATAACCGTCAGGGTCATGTCCCTCAACGCTGTAATAAGCAGTGGTGGAAACCACGTGATGGCTTTTTCCTTGCTCACGCTCGACCGATTCAGAAGCATCTGCTGCCATTGACCCGCTTGGGGACGATTTTTCGGGTTGCTCAACAGCATTGCCAACAAGATCACTAGTGGCTGCCCCGATTTTATTGGTTACCATGCCCGGCATGCCGGATGATGCGTCTGACAAGATAAGTCCTCCTTAAAAAGTGATCGATCGAGCTATGCGAATGGGCATTCCCCAGTTGATCGCATAGCCCCGTCTAACGACAAATGAACCAATTTTTAACATCTCGTTATGCCTGCCTCTGTGCGTTGCCTAACATTGGCCTTGAGAAATGTTGCGGAATAAGTCAGCTGCTATTTGCCTTGGCAAATCCCGGGACAATCCGCACCGCCGCGTTTCGGATCGCAATCGTCAGCGGGGTCATCTACGCAGGTTTTGCCGTTAGGACATGGAATTCCGGCAATTCCACCGCATGCTTGCGGTTCTGATTTTTTGCATTCTCCCTCTCGTTCAATGGATACACCCGCGGCCGACGCCGTGCATGCATTCGAATAAGTTTTACCGTCGCAACCACAAACAGGCTTGAATATCTGCGGACAAATGGTGGGCTTGGTCTTGCATGTGCCTTGTGCGTCTGCCACCTTGCATTGACCCGTTCCAAAATCACAAAACTGTTTTGCGTCGGGACAGGCTGTTCCCGCAATACCTCCACAGACCGCGGACGCAACGACATCAATTGGCTTGCATTGATCGGTAAGCTCCACATTGAGGAAGGTTCCCGCCTTGGGATGAATGGCGCGCAACTGCTTGACGAAAGCGTTGAACTGTTTTGGCGTTGCGCTAAAACCTGCTTCCGCGCAGGCGTTCAAGCCGCCCTCGATCGGAATCGGGCCGCCCACTCTCGGGCTATAAACAGCGAAAGTATCTACAGTATCGGCAATAATCGCTTTTCCGACCAGCTTGCGGACCGATTTCAATGCGGCGTTATCCAGCGCTCCCCCAGAACTACCGAGAGAGATGTTCACGGCACGGTTTGCAGCATCCGCACGGTCGCCATCATTCTGGGCAAAGGCAGACAGGCTAAGCAGGGCAGCCCCGATCAGTAAAACAAAAGGTAATTTCTTCATTTTTTCCTTCCATTAATAGTTAATTAAATTACATCCATTCGCCCTTCTTGTAAGCTACCGGCCGGAACAAGCGGGCCAATGGCACGATTTTTCTTTTGGATCCGGGCAGTCTGGAACCCGGATCAGGTACTAAACAGTTTCATCGCACCGCCGAATGCAGTTCCGCCGACGGCGAGCCACGACGCCCATCAGGCCTAGGCCCGCAAGCAGCATCAAGTATTGTTCAGGCTCGGGGACCACTGCCACGGTGACGTCGTGGTCGTGGTAAAACACCTGGAAGGTATTGGGGCTGAAGCCGTGCAGGCTGAGGGATGAGAAAGTCGTATCGGCGCGGTCATCGAAAGTCGCCACCACG
Organism: Nitrosospira sp. Nsp18; assembly: GCF_900103145.1. Taxonomy (NCBI): domain Bacteria; kingdom Pseudomonadati; phylum Pseudomonadota; class Betaproteobacteria; order Nitrosomonadales; family Nitrosomonadaceae; genus Nitrosospira; species Nitrosospira sp. Nsp18. Next base: position 25,237 of record NZ_FMWY01000039.1, read on the forward strand.
AAGCTGTCACCGGCCACAGGCGTGTAGCCGAGGTTCCATAAGGCAATGTTGCCGCCCAATGTTACGTCGCCGGTAACCGTCAGTTGGTCAAAATTATGCAGGCCAGCTAGTTCGAAGTTAACTGCGCCGTTCGCTGCCTGATGCAGATTACCATCGATGGTAAGATGGCCAATGGCGTCTCCGGGATTGATCGCACCACTGTTGACCAACTCGTTATTGATCCGTGTCTGAATTGTGCCGTTGCCTTGCATAATCCCTGTATTACCGAAACAATCCGTCCCGCCACAAGAAGATTGGAAAGTTCCACCAGCGCTAGCATTCACCGTACCAGCGTTGGTGAATGCGTGTGCGACATTGAACACGCCGGCATTGACATTGACCGTGCCGGTGTTGTTGAAGTCAACGCCAACATTGGTGAGGGTGTTGTTCTGCTTGTTGAATGTGCCATTGTTGTTGAAGGTGCCGTTGCCAGTCATCTGGTCGGAGAAGGCATTGGTATCGGTGAAGGTACCGGTATTGTTGAAGGTGCCGCCATTCAAGGCGAGGTCGTTGACGAAGTCGCCGGTGTTGCCGCTCCAGGTGCTGTTGCCGGCGTTCACTGTGCGCCCGCCGGAAATGACCTTGGAGCCGTTGCCGCTGAGGTCCAAGGTGCTGCTGAAGGTGGTGGTGGCCGCGCCAGCAATGCTCCCGCCAGTCCAGGTGGCAGCGCCGCCGATCGGGGTGCTCGTGCCGGCCAGGGTGCCGCCCGCGAGCAGGAAGTGCGTGGTATGGGTGCCACCGTTGAGGTTGGTCGTACCGCCGCTTATCTCGAAGGTGCCGGCGCCGCTGGTGGTTGCTGCATTCAAAGTGTGAGTGCCTGCGTGGAGATCAAGGGTGGAACCACTAGCCAGGGCAAAGGCGCCGCTGTGAGTGCCGCCCCCTTGCAGGCGCAGCGTGCCGGCATTGACATTGACCGTGCCGGTGTTGTTGAAGTCAACGCCAACATTGGTGAGGGTGTTGCTCTGCTTGTTGAATGTGCCGTTGTTGTTGAAGGTGCCGTTGCCAGTTATCTGATCGGAGAAGGCATTGGTATCGGTGAAGGTACCGGTATTGTTGAAGGTGCCGCCATTCAAGGCGAGGTCGTTGACGAAGTCGCCGGTGTTGCCGCTCCAGGTGCTGTTGCCGGCGTTCACTGTGCGCCCGCCGGAAATGACCTTGGAGCCGTTGCCGCTGAGGTCCAAGGTGCTGCTGAAGGTGGTGGTGGCCGCGCCAGCAATGCTCCCGCCAGTCCAGGTACTCAAACCGCTGAGCGTAAGGTTGCCTGTGCCACCAAGAATGCCGCCGAACAGATCAAGTCCGGTTATCCCCGTATTGAAGGATAGAGTTGAATTGCCGCTGTTGATAATTGCTTTGTCGCTGATGCCCGGCACACCTGTGGGTGACCAGCTCGTATCGACACCCCAATCCCCTGTGCTGCCAAACCATGTGCGATCGACAGCAAGAGCCGGCTGGATGAAGCCTGACGCGGCCAATGCCGCAATGATCGGCAATGTCCGGAAAAACCCGTTGGTTAATGCTCCATTTTTGCTGACTTGATTTTTCTTCGTATTTTTCATCGATGTCTCCTTGAATGAACACGGGACTCAGCTATTTTCGATCTGTTTTCGTGCTGCCGCATGACACGGCATTATTTAAAATAGGTCACATTTTTTTAAAATCAAGGAATTAAATGGAAGCGCTGGGTAGGGAAGCGTTCTGCGTTATCTCAGCGGCGCCTACGGCGGAGCCGCGCACACCATTAGTTCGGCGGCTGCCATAGAAGAAACAAGTATGAAACTACAGATAGGAAAGAATTACGTTGAAATCAGGCGTCTAAAAACCCGATGGATAGGTCTCGTCCATTTCACCGGGCCTCTTATGAACGAATGACGGTAATGGCTGCACAGCTTCTGTTTTATCGATATGGATCATGAAATCAAACTGCCGTGGGAGGGATGAATAGAAGTAATGGCTTGCTCGCTCGGTTTCAGGCCGGTAAATTACCCCGATGGCCCGCTGCAGTTTTTTCTCTTTCAATAGGCTGACAGCTTCGTCTTCGGTCCGAAGATCAAGAAAGAAACGTTTCTTTTCGAGTCCCGAAAAAATTGCTTCATAACTGCCGGGCAATGGGTCGCGAACGGTTTTTGTTTCGGCGGGGCCGTCCCAATCCGAAGCTGCGGTTACCGTGCCACGGCTGGTCGAAAATCCGATGCGAAGCGCCCTATTCCCGTATTCCTCATTCACCAGCTGGCCGATATTGATCTCGCCGCGCTGCCCCATATCCGTCGCTGCAGCATTGCCCAGATGAGAATTGTGTGCCCATACGACAATTCGCGGCTCTCGGCCCAACCGGCTTTCCAGATGAGCAGCGAGTTTCTCAAGCGTTTCGAACATATGCCGGTCTCGTAAATTCCATGTGCTGGGCCGCCCTCTGAACATTGCCCGGTAATATTCCTCAGCATTTTTTACCAGCTCGGCGTTCTGCCGCGCCGAAAAATATTCGTTCCCGGCAAAAACGCCATCCTGTTCAACATAGAGGCGCGCTTTCCGTTGCAGCTGCATAAGTTGATTCATCACTTCCTGCTCGCAGGAATCCCATCTGCCCGAGGCAATGGCATAACCGTATGCCTGAGGATTGCCGATGAACTGGCCAAAACAGCCATAGCGCGCTCGCGCCGCGGCGGCTTCTTGCGGATCGACCTTGTCCAGATAGGCCAGAACTGCCGCCATCGAGGTTGTCATGCTATACAAATCAAGGCCGTAGAACCCTACAGGTTCCTTTCGACCCTTATATTTCTCGCTCCCCCGATTGTAGTCACGCAGCCAGGCGACGAAAGCCAGGACCTCGGTATTACGCCACATCCAAGTGGGGAACCGTTCGAAATTCGATAGCGCCGCGTCGGCATCCGTATCATTCGATGTGCCGGATACGAAGCGATTGACCCGGTAGGCATCCGGCCAGTCCGCGTTGCGCCATAGAAAAAGGTTACCGAAACAGTTTTGCAGTTAACGTTGTGCCATAAGGAAAGGAATTCATTTTAGTGCATCGAAGATGATTT
>NZ_FMWY01000044.1:0-7929 GCF_900103145.1 Nitrosospira sp. Nsp18
TTACCATATCAAGGTCTCCTTTTCGGTAACCTTCAATATGGCGCAACGTTATTTCTCAGAATACCTTTCGGTTACATTTAATTCGGCGCAATTCGATTGTACAATGATACAGGCGGGTTCCTTTGCTATCTGCTATAATGCTGCCCTTTTGTCGTTCCGACTGAGGATCTGCCAATGTCCCGTTCCATTCGAAATATCGCTATTATCGCCCACGTCGATCACGGCAAGACCACCATGGTGGATAAATTGCTGCATCAGGCAGGCTCTTTTGCCGCGCATCAGCATATTGCCGATCGGGTGATGGATTCAAGCGATATCGAGCGCGAGCGCGGTATCACGATCCTCGCCAAGAATTGCGCTGTGGATTACCAAGGCGTGCACATCAATATTGTCGATACACCAGGCCATGCAGATTTTGGTGGTGAGGTGGAGCGCGTGCTATCCATGGTGGACGGAGTGCTGCTGCTGGTAGATGCGGTCGAAGGCCCCATGCCGCAGACCCGTTTTGTCACAAAGAAAGCGCTGGCTCTGGGGCTGCGCCCCATAGTGGTGGTCAATAAGGTCGACCGTCCCGGTGCACGTCCCGACTGGGTGGTGAATCATACTTTTGACTTGTTCGACAAGCTGGGCGCGAATGAAGATCAACTGGATTTTCCAGTGGTTTACGCCTCCGCGCTCAACGGCTATGCGATGCTGGATCTGAAGCAGACCAGTACCGATATGCGTCCGCTTTTCGATACTATACTCAAGCACGTCCCCGCGCCCGAAGGCAACCCCGACGAGCCGCTGCAACTGCAGATTGCTGCGCTGGATTATTCCAGTTTTGTCGGGCGTATCGGTATTGGCCGCATCAGCCGTGGCCGGCTTAGGCCCGCCCAGGATGTGCTGGTGCTGGGATCGGGTGCGCCGAAGAAGGTCAGGGTTAACCAAGTGCTGGGTTTTCGCGGTATCGAACGAGTCCAGTTGGAAGAAGCCATGGCGGGTGACATCGTCCTGATCAATGGCGTCGAGGAACTCAGTATCGGTGTGACGCTGGCCGATATCGATCGGCCCGAAGCGCTGCCGATGCGTGCTGTGGACGAGCCCACGCTGACGATGAACTTTCAGGTGAATACATCGCCTTTTGCCGGGAAGGAAGGCAAGTTTGTCACCAGCCGTCAATTGCGCGAGCGCCTTGAAAAGGAGCTGCTGACCAATGTCGCGATGAAGCTGGAAGAAACGGACGATACCGACTCGTTTCTGGTTTCCGGCCGGGGCGAGCTGCACCTCACCATTTTGCTGGAAAGCATGCGTCGTGAAGGCTATGAGCTTGCCGTATCGCGTCCGCACGTAGTGATTCGTGAAATTGACGGTGTCAAATGTGAGCCGTTTGAAATGCTCACCGTCGATGTTGAAGAGACTCATCAAGGTGGAGTAATGGAGGCGTTGGGCGCGCGTCGCGGCGATTTGCAGGACATGGTCTCGGATGAGCGCGGACGTGTGAGGCTGGATTACCGTATTCCCGCGCGGGGGTTGATCGGCTTCCAGTCCGACTTCATGACCATGACGCGTGGTACGGGGCTGATGAGCCATGTATTCGACGAATACGCACCCATGCGGCCGGAAATAGCTGCACGCCGGAACGGCGTACTGATTTCGGCCGAGCAGGGCGAAGCCGTGGCGTATGCGCTTTGGAAATTGCAGGAGCGCGGGCGCATGTTTGTCAGTCCAGGGGATCGTCTGTACGAAGGAATGGTGATCGGTATTCACAGCCGCGATAACGATCTTGTTGTCAATCCGATAAAGGGCAAACAGTTGACTAACATTCGCGCATCCGGAACTGACGAAGCTGTGACTCTGACTCCGCCGATCCAGCTCACTCTCGAATCTGCGATTGAATTCATCGCCGATGATGAATTGGTGGAGATTACGCCCAAGACCATTCGTATTCGCAAACGTTTCCTGCAGGAGCACGAACGCAAGAAAGCTTCCCGCGCCGCTGCGTAATTTCACGAGGCATATCGGGGCTGGGTGATGCGCTGGTTGAGCTCCGCCTGCACAACGTATTCATGCGGCCTGGCATGGCGCAGGGCGACTATAATTCTTCCATTTTGAACGACAAGAATGGAAGCGCCTTGCTCGCCATGAATGAAAGAACGCTCTGGTATGTCGCTGATCCCATGTGCTCATGGTGTTGGGGCTTCTCTCCGGTAATCGAAGCGATTCAACGTGAGTATGGCGCCCGGCTTGGAATAGAGGTATTACTGGGTGGTTTGCGGCCAGGGACGAAATATCCAATGCCCCCGGCGCAACGTGAACAGATACTCCACCATTGGCGCGCGGTGCAGCAGCTGACTGCGCAGCCATTCCGGTTTGAAGGCGCGTTGCCGGAAGGATTTGTTTACGACACCGAACCCGCCAGCCGCGGAGTGGTCACGGTATCGTTGATCAACCGCGAAGCGATCTTTTCTTTTTTCAAGATAGTCCAATCCGCGTTTTATATGGAGCAGCAGGATGTGACGAACTCCATTGTGCTGTCGCAACTCGCCGCGAGGGTGGGAATAGATGCCCAGCAGTTCGGGCAGACGTTCGAGTCCGATATCGCGAAGCGCATGACGCTTGAACATTTCCGGAAGGCACGGCAGTGGGGCGTGCATGGTTTTCCCACTTTAATCGGGCAGAGCGGGGCGGATTACCGTCTGCTCAGCACGGGTTATTGTTCACTTGAAGAATTGCTTCCAAAGCTGGACGGGTGGCTGCTGGGTCAGCTTGATAATTCCGGGCCAAGCTCATAGTTTCCAAGGTACAGATCATGTATAAAGCATTTTTGAAGTTTTTTGCTTCGGCCGTGGTGCTTTCGATATTTTGCATCTCCATACCCGTATCCGCCGAGAAGGGAGGGAGCGATCATAAAACGGATCAGCATCGCCATCAAAAGGAAAAAAATTGGAATAAGGGCAAGAATTATCAGCATTATCGAGCTCGCAATATGCAAGCTCTGCCGGGTAATTTTAACTCGAGGCAACGCGCCGTTATTCATGATTATTATGGGCCCCGCTTTCAGAGCGGCCGCTGTCCGCCAGGCTTGGCGAAGAAGTACAACGGTTGCATGCCTCCCGGACAAGCAAGGAAATGGGGAGTGGGACGTCCATTGCCCCGGAATGTGGTGTTTTATGATCTCCCACCTCACCTGATCGCGCAATTGGGCATGCCTGGGCCGGGTTACCGCTATGTGCGCGTCGCCGCGGACATTCTCTTGATAGCAGTAGGTACCGGTACGGTTATCGACGCAATTATGGATTTGAACTCAATGTGAGCAAAAAATCAGCTTCTTTTGTTCAACAGAAGGCTTGCTCGACAAATAGCCAGGTGAACCGCGAGATTCTTTTTAACCGTTAATTTAATTAAAACGCGGGCGCATACCTGACGACTTCTTCAACTCCACGATACTAAATGTACTAAAGTCCGGTTCCGGTGGACCAGCCTAAGCGTTCCAGTAACCCCCGAAATGAGTCGCTCGCAATAATAAACGCGATAAGATAGGACGTTAAACTTAACATGACGATCGCGCCGAGGGATCGCCATGGGCTCAGGGTGGAGTAATGACGCCACTCCGATAGGAAGCCGGCATTTTCTGGTGCTTTGAGCGGTTTATATAGATCGAATTCCCTAAGGACAGTTTGTCGCGATCGGCGCAGCACATCCTGGACACCTGTTCGGTACGCGGTATCGATGAGGTCGGGCCGTTTTACCTGCCTGGCGGAGGAAGATTCCTCCACAGTAGCCTTTCTACCCGCAAGTTTATAGAAACCCTGCATTCGATCCACATACCGATCCTCCGCGAACATCGCGTCCACCATTGCCTCAACGGTAGATACAAGTTCCTCATCCGGGACAACAGACTGGATAGTAGATCCGCCAGCTGATTTTGGCTTCAGGGTCCGGGCGATTTCATTGATAAATTCGTTTTCTTTTCTGGCAATGAGCTTGAGCCAGATTGCCTCGACGGCCTGCGGAGACGGCGCGCAGTTTTTTGTATTGTTATTGTCATACGAAGCGGCCTCAAGCAGCGTGTCGAGTTCCAATTTCGAGGCGCTTTCACAATCAGCGTCAATTGCCTCAAGCCTGGCTTTGAGAATGTCGTTCATGATGCTTTCCTGAAGCGAACACCTTATGATTGGAAGACGAATTGAACCACGATCGCAAGCCACACAGTGTAACGCAATTTGTTAAATGCGTGCACAGCTTGAACGCATGCACCCGACAGCGTACAGCCTGGCGAAGGCGCATTGATAGCGGGCACAATTCGGGCGATGTGAAGCGCTGATTCTTCCGTTGGAAACGAAAGCTTAATGCTCATGGAGGTTAACGGAAAATTGCGCCGACAGCACGCGCAATCTATGCCTGTAAATCTGCTGGATTTCCTGAAAGCTGCTGCCCCGTCATATCGGAATGGCGGAAAAGACAGCGAGATCCTCTATAGCAGCTACTGTCCGACGTATGAGCTCATGGTTGCTCTCCAGCTTTATCATTCCACCGACGGCGAGTGACACAACCATTGCTTCAAAGGGATAGATAAGGTGAGCGCGGTATCTCTGCAATAGGCCAGTGCTATCGATGCCCGTAATACCGTTATCTCTGAGCCCCTGTATATAAACCGACAAGAGCCTTGTCTCGTGAGCCCGCCGGACTTCCGGATCAAGCGCAGTCGCAAGAAAATAGGCAACGTCTCCTATGCCTTCCCCGAAACGTACAAGCTGCCAATCAAGAAGGCCAGGTTGAGACTGGCTCCAGAATAGATTACCGGGATGGCAATCGTGATGAACGAGTGTTTGCGGCGCATTAGAAAGAAAACGCATTACCTGGTGGCGATTTCGCGCATAGCGAACAGCCAGCGCATAAAGAGCCGGAGGTATGAGTTTTCCAGCGCGATGCAACCCCCGCATCATCAATGGAACAGCCAGGGCGGCGCCCAGATGATCTTCCATGCGACGTACAGGCGCCGCAAGCCAGTGGTAAGTTCGTGCGAGATCGGCTTTGCCCCAGAAATGAGCATGAATGCGGGCGAGTTGTTCAATAACGAGCGTGGCTTGTGCCGCGGTCAGGGCATCGCCGGTATGCCCGGCAGTCGCACCGGATTCTGTTACGTCGATCAGAACCAGCGTCGACCCTTTCCCCAGCATGCTCTGTGCCGCCAATAGACCGGGTATCGCGATGGGTATGGCTTGAGCAGCTTCATTATAGAAGCGCACCTCCGTATGTAGCAACCTTGGCAAAGCGGTAATCATTCTTGCGCGCCACGTCAGCGACGGCAGTTTTACGAACCACCGTCTAGGCAGTGCTGCAGGTCCATTGTGCTCAATCGCAAGACGGATCCGCGTGGTCGTGCCGATATCAACCGAAACAACATTCACATTCGAGACGATTGTTTGAGAATGATGTTTGTTAATTACCCGCTGAGCCCAGCCAATGTTTAAATCGCCGGGCTGGCGTGCAAGAATATTATGATTCATCGCTGCCTGCCTCCAATGGAGTCAATTGCAACTGCTGTATAGGCGGTACCTACATCTGGTATTGAATTATCCTGAATCCCCTCGTAGCGAGCTTACCAGGAAGGTAAAGTTTACGGAGTACGAAAAATCTTTTTCGATTGTAGCGCTTAGTTGACAAAGGAGATGGAAATAAGCGGTCAACTGCTGAATTTAGGATTAACCATGCCGCCCGCATGGTTCCAATATACAAAAAGGGAGCCGCGGCTCCCTTTTTAAAATGGCAGGCGGATAAGCCTGCGCCCAAAGCTATCAGTATTTGGATTTCCATTTATCGTCGAAGCGAGTTTCTTTAGTGTCGAAGTCCTGCCAGATATAGCCGGGCGTGATTATCGGCTCGGTTGGGACGTAGAACGTCACCAGATCGACGATGCCAGCCAACGATCGGCCAACCCCGGTTACGATTCCGGAAAACAACCCGGTTGTAAGTCCATAACCAATGCCTTTTTCATTGGTTGTCATTACCATATTCTTCGGAATTTCTCCTATGCCTGTTACCAGGTTCGCCATGCCGTGCGCAAGCTTGTCGCCGGCATCCACAGCATAATTGGCAGCGAATGCCCCCTGAGGTGAAAAGAATAACAATGCAGATAGCAGCAGCAGCGGTTTAAGTATACGTTTCATCGATACCCCCCAAAAGTGGAACAAATTAAATCCCGCGTAATACTAGCATACCGCTGAGGCGTGGTGGCAGTGCCTGTTAAAAAACATTCTCCTGAATCCGCCCCCTGGCGAGCTTACCTAAGAGGTGAAGCTCAGGGGCACAAAAAACCCCTTTTCGGTTATAGCGTTTGGTTAACAAATGAGCTAAAAAATGAACGCTCGACTGCCGGATTTGGGATTATGCTTCAAGTAAGAAAATTCCGGCTTTGGCTGCATTTCAGAGGTAATCCGTGGGTGAGTTCGGGAGTAGGCGCAGGCGGCGATGTCCGCTGATGTGCAAGGATTAGCTTCTGTAGAATATCGGTGCTGCCATAGATACAATTGCAAATGGAATATTTATATTATGTTATGCATGCTGATCGCATTGACTCCGGAATATGAAAAGGGGAGCCATGGCTCCCCTTTTCATATCATGGCAAATGGATAAGCCTGTGGGAAAATCTATTAATTTTGTAACTTCCATTCCGGATGGAAGTGCGTATGCTTGGTCTCGAATTCCTTCCAGATAAAATCGGGGTAAATTATGGGCTTGGTCGGAATAATGAAAGTCACCAAATCTACAACGCCTGTCAACGTACGGCCAATTCCATATATGATTCCCGACGCCAATCCAGTGGTAAGTCCGTAACCGATACCTTTCTCATTGGTTGTCATTATCATGTTCTTCGGAACTTCCCCTATGCCTGTTATCGTATTCGCAATGCCGTGAGCGAGTTTATCACCTACGTTTTCGACGTAAGTATCAGCCATCGCGGCCTGAGGTGAAAAGAACAACAGCGCAGATAGTATCAGCAGCGGCTTCAATATATTTTTCATCGATACCTCCCTTTAAGTACATTAACAAATTAAATCAAGTTTAATACTAGCATACCGCCGAGGGATATGTGCACGGCATTCCAAAAATTAACGCTTTCGACAATATTTTCTGAGCGGTTTATTGATCTTGCGATACTGAATCAGGTATGGAACTATCGTTCGCTAACCGCATTGGTCATTGATGCTGGATAAGGCAAATAAAAAGGAAGCCTGGGCTCCCTTTTTATAAAATGACAGACAGACAAACAAGTCCGCATTCAAATTGTCATTGGTCTCATACAGCATATTTCTCGGAACTTCCCCCACGCCTGTTATCGCGTTCAGGGCGCCATGCCCGAGCTTGGCGCCTACGGCTTTGAAATGGCCGGGATCAGTCGCTGCCCGAGAAGAAAAGAATGCATCGCAGATAATAGCAGTAACGGTTTCAGTATATTTTTCACCAGCATCTCCAATCTGATTGAAAAAAATTAAACGGTGTTACTAGCATACCCCTGAGATATGTTTGGGCGAGATCTTGCTCCTCTATTAGGGCAGAGCTGGCCCATATGCACAGATTTTGGGGAACGTCTGCGTCCGCAGTCTTTAGTCGCCCATCCTGCATTATCAGCGCCTTAGAGGCGCACTGCGATGAATTGTGCTAGGCTTCGGCATTCCGTGATTTAGCCACTGTAGATAAAAGAACACGCACGCCGCGTAGAAAAAAAACAGTTACGTGCATCTTAACCATTTTGTCTGACACAACCGACCCCCTGTCTTTGCGTCCTCTCTCCTCAACACAGCCTGGCCTGCCCAACACAGTTGTAACCGGCGTCGTACAATTTTCGGTGGTGATCCCCACGCTCAACGAGGCCGACAACATCGACCCCCTGCTGGCGCGCCTGTGCGAGCTTGGCCTGCCGCCAGAAAGTTTCGAGATTATCTT
>NZ_FMWY01000029.1:0-46834 GCF_900103145.1 Nitrosospira sp. Nsp18
AAATCATCTTCGATGCACTAAAATGAATTCCTTTCCTTATGGCACAACGTTAACTGCAAAACTGTTTCGGTAACCTTTTTCTATGGCGCAACGCGCCGGGTTCTACTGGTATTTCTCATACTGGCGGTATTGTTGGCAGGTGGCTGCTGGCTGGTGCTGCGCGGGAGCTTGCCGCAGTATGCCGGAACAGTGAATGTAAAGGGCCTGTCTGCTCAGGTCACTGTCGAGCGCGATGCGCTGGGTAGCGTGACTTTGCACGCGCAGGATCGCCATGATCTGGTTTGGGCGCTTGGTTATGCCCATGCGCAGGAACGCTTCTTCGAGATGGATCTGATGAGACGACAAGCAGCCGGTGAATTGGCAGAGTTGTTCGGACCGGCAGCCTTGCCGGCCGACCGCAAAGCGCGGAGGCACCGCATGCGCTCGCGTGCATCGGCGGTATTGCAAGAATTGCCGACCGGCCAGCGGCAGCTACTCGACGTATATCGCGATGGGGTAAATGGAGGCCTGAACGCGCTCGCTACGCGGCCGTTCCCATATCTGCTGACGCGCACGCTCCCGGTTGCGTGGCGCACTGAAGATAGCATACTGGTCGTCAATGCGATGTATTTCACGCTAAATGACGGAAGTAATTTTCGCGAGCTTGCATTCTCTACCATGCATGCAACATTACCCGAAGCGGCTTACCGGTTTCTCACCGCTGGTGGCGGTGAATGGGATGCGCCACTTCTCGGCACCGCATCCCAGTGGCCACGAACGCCTTCCGCGGATGAGCTCGACCTGCACAAGCTCGACCCCGGCCTTTTGCGCGATACCGAGGATCACAGCGATAATTTGCCCGGCAGCAATAGCTTTGCCGTGGCCGGCGAGTTGGCTGCGGGCGCCGCGCTAGTCGCCAACGATACGCATCTGGAACTGCGTGTTCCCAATATCTGGTTCCGTACCCGTTTGATCTACCCGAACTTGCGGCGTCCCGGGCTTGACCACGACATTATCGGGGCCAGCCTTCCTGGCACGCCCGCAATCGCAGTCGGTTCGAATCGTCGTATCGCGTGGAGTTTTACAAACAGTTATGGCGATTTCACGGACTGGGTGCGGGTCAGGCTGGACCCGGCGGATAAATCGAGGTACCGCAACGCAACCGGGTGGAACTCCGTCACCGTTCATCGCGAAACCCTGCATGCGCGCGGCGCGCCGGATGAGGCACTCGATATTTATGAGACCGAGTGGGGACCAATACTCGCGACTGACCACGACGGCGTGCCGCTTGCGCTCGCCTGGACTGCGCACCAGCCCGGCGCGATCAATATGGAGCTCGCCCAGCTGGACGGGGCGGAAACCGTGGATGAAGCCGTCATGATTGCCCAGAATGCGGGCATTCCCGCCCAAAATTTTATTGTCGGTGACCGCGAGGGCAATATTGCCTGGACCATTGCCGGGCGTATTCCAGTCAGAACCGGTGGTTATGATCCAACAATGCCGGCAGACTGGAGCGAGCCGGGTATGGGGTGGAGCGGCTGGCTTATGCCCGCCCAGTACCCATTGATCGTTAATCCGCCCCAACAGAGACTGTGGACGGCGAATGCACGTACTGTCGACGGCCTTATGCTCGACCGGCTCGGCGATGGAGGCTATGACCTCGGTGCCCGCTCGAAGCAGATCCGCGATAGTTTACGCGGAAGCGGGCATTTCTCACCCGCAAGCATGCTGGCAATCCAGCTGGACGATCGCGCGTTATTTCTGGAGCGCTGGCGGGGACTTCTCGAACTGACGCTGAACCGTGCAGAAACGGCGCCTTGGCAGGCCGAAATGCAGCAAGCGCTCCGCGATTGGGATGGACATGCCTCGACATCGTCGGTTGCCTATCATCTGGTCCGCACATTCCGCCGGGAGGTTACCAATAGAGTACTCGACGGTTTTGCGGCAGCAGTGCGCAGTCAGTCGCCAGATTTCGTGCTGCCAAAGCTGAATCAAGCCGAACACGCTGTGTGGACCTTGATCGAGCAACGTCCACGACACCTGTTGCCGCCTGCTTATGCCCACTGGGAAGACTTGTTGGGCAGCTCTGCCAGACGCGTGGCGGAGCGTATGCGAAGCCAACGGGGCGGCATAATGGCTCGTAACTGGGGTGAGCGTAACACCGCCCGCATCAGGCATCCACTCAGCCGTGCTCTACCTGACTTTATCGGAGTATGGCTGAATATGCCAAAGGATGAGCTGCCCGGCGACAGCAATATGCCTCGGGTGCAGGGGCCGAGCTTCGGGGCCGCAAATCGTTTTGCAGTTGCCCCCGGTAATGAAGAACGAGGTTATTTCGAAATGCCCGGCGGACAGAGCGGGCACCCTTTCTCACCCTATTATGGCAGCGGGCATGCCGATTGGGTTAACGGCATACCCACTCCATTTCTCCCGGGACCACCCGAACAGGCACTGCACCTGCATCCGCTTGAGAAAACGCCGTAATTGGGGGCTGAAACCCTGTTACTTCATTTTCCCCATGAAGGCCGGTTACGATTTTCCACCGGCTTAAGCATTTTCTCTTTGCCGGCATGGATTCGTCCGGCTAGACGGCGCGTCCAACTCCAATTCACCAGAATGATGCTTCATCAGTAGCTGCACACAAACCGGTCAAGCCGACTAGACCAGCGGCGAGATTGGCAGCGTAAAAAACGAAAGTCATGACTCGCACCCATTTGACAACCGACTGAGCGTTGTCTATATAAATAAAGAACGGGCACTTGTGTTATTTCTGCTTCGGCTTTGCATAGCTTTGTATAGCCCGATATAACTCGACGCGAAGGAGCTATCATGAACAAGTTTTTTCCCCTCTTGCTCACTGCAGCTTTTGCCGCTACCGTCTGGATACCACCCGCGCTTGCGCAGTTGCAAACCAAAATCGTCGCCACCGGTTTAAGCCGGCCCTTGTTCGCTACTTCACCCAATGGCGATTCGCGGCTATTCATTGTAGAGCAGGGTGGATTGATCAAAATCCTCGAGAACGGGGCGGTGCGTTCCACTCCATTTCTCGATTTGTCCGGCTCGGTCAATACCGACGGCGAGCGCGGCCTGCTCGGTATGGCGTTTGATCCGAATTTCGCGACCAATCGCCGCTTTTATGTCGATTATATAGACAAGACAACGCTCAACACGGTCGTCGCCACTTATCAGGCCAGCGCGGCGCAACCCAATATAGCGGATGCCGCAAGCGGGCAAACGGTAATCACCATCGCTCAACCAGCCGGGCTCAACAATCACAAGGCAGGTTGGATCGGTTTTCGCCCCGGCGAGGCCGCGAACCTTTACATTGGCACCGGCGACGGCGGATCTCGCGATGATCCTCAGAATCGCGCACAGAATCTTTCCGAAAATTTGGGAAAAATGTTGAGGGTAGATGTATCGACCGATCGTTTGCCTAACGATGCTGCGCAATATGGCTATGCAATCCCTGCGGGCAACCTTCCTGGCGGCAACCCGGAAATCTATGCTTATGGGTTGCGCAATCCATACCGGGACAGCTTCGACCGGGAAACCGGCACGTTTTATATTGCCGACGTCGGACAGGATAATCGCGAAGAGATCAATATTGGCACCGCTGGCGCCAATTACGGATGGCGCAAGTTCGAGGGCACACGGTTAAATTTTCCTGATGATCCGTCGCTTGCGCATCATACATTGCCAATCTTCGAATATGACCACAATGGCGGCGGTGCCTCGATCACAGGTGGCTATGTTTACCGTGGGTCGGCGATCGATGGGCTGGACGGCACTTATTTCTTCGCGGACTTCATTAACGACAAGGTGATGTCTTTCCACTTTACCGGCGCGCCCATTACAAATGCCGATGTTACCGATCGCACCGCCGAATTGCTGTCTCCTAACGGTATTTCAGGTGGCATCTCCTCATTTGGCGAGGATGCTGCCGGTAACCTGTATCTGGTGAGCATCAATGGTCAAGTGGGAATGATCACCGCCATACCCGAACCGGAGGGTTGGGCTATGATGCTTGCAGGCATGGCCCTTGTCTCGCTACGCGTGAGGCGCTTCGCTAAGTGCAAGACACAAAGAAAAAGTAGTGGTCGCGCTCGGGTAGCGTGAAATAATCGTCCGCCTTATTGTCGCAACGAACGTGCCGGACTGAATACCGGAAAGCAATACCATTCCTGCACGGGCACAAGCCGCTAGCCGCCAGCTTTCCAGGCAGGAGTTATAGAGCTATCGCTTCCCTTACGACACAATCAAATACCCGTATTAATATAATTTCAAGACTCGGACAGCGCTTCGGAGACAGGCCCGATATCGGCGTCCTCGACGCCAAAGGCCCCGAGCGCCACGATCCCTACGAGCCGTTGATCGTCGTCCACTACCGGCAAGCGTCGAATCTGATGCTCCCTCATGATCTGGGCTGCATTACCTATAGAATCGTCCTGATGCGCCCAGACAGGCTCATTGGACATGACATCCCGAACTTTAAAGCTCGGGCCCTGGCCTTCGGCGACCGCGCGAATTATGATGTCACGGTCGGTTATCACACCAAGCATTTGGTCTTCTTCTCCCACAGGCATCAGGCCAAAATCCCCATCGCGCATCTCTTGCGCTGCTTCCTCGATTGTTGCGTCCGGGCTGATGGTGTGCACGTCCGGAATCATCACATCGCCAACTGTTCGCATGTCAATCTCCTCCTTTGGAGCTAATACGAGACCAGAGATATTAAATTCAGCGTAGTGTTGAAATTCAGCAGTTTCTGTACGGCAGCGCACACATCCTTAGAGGCCGGCCTCCTCGATATCCAATTATTTGTGTAAAAGGCCGATGCTAACGCACAACGCTACCCTTCATATTTCGATTCTAGCTAACTTGGACACGCTTCTTCCCGCCTACTACTCTAGGCAGTGATCCTCGAAAATTTTCTACTCTGCGCTACCAATCACCCACTCACTTAACCCTTACCAGCGCTTCAATCATCCTTGATCAGTCTCTTGGCGCTGCTACTTGCGCAGACGAGGAAGGTTAATACCAGCACGACAATTTAATCTCCGCCGTCAGACAGCGGGACGCTACCATCCTGGGGGCGACGAACACGCTCAACTACTACTCCTCGCCCGATCGGTTGGCCGGGCGCTACCTCCGCCCGAACTGGAGGAGGCCCGTCATTTATTGCGTTTCAATCCTCGCCCGCTCGGTTGGCCGGGCGCTACCGCGGCGCGGTCTACGTCGCTATCGAACTTGAGCGTGTTTCAATCCTCGCCCGCTCGGTTGGCCGGGCGCTACACTGTTACCGGCAGAACGCCACCCGTTGACACGTTGTTTCAATCCTCGCCCGGTCGGTTGGCCGGGCGCTACCAATGTCGTACCCGGCAATTATGACAAGGTGAATGTTTCAATCCTCGCCCGGTCGGTTGGCCGGGCGCTACAACTTTGGGGTAATGGAAAATGATGCGTCAAATAGGTTTCAATCCTCGCCCGGTCGGTTGGCCGGGCGCTACCACAGCCCATATGACCAGGATAGCGATATACCTGTTTCAATCCTCGCCCGGTCGGTTGGCCGGGCGCTACGGTGCGGTATGCGGAATGATCGGCATGTACGCGAGTTTCAATCCTCGCCCGGTCGGTTGGCCGGGCGCTACTCCTGCTCGTGTCCGCGCTCCATGTGATCGTTCGAGTTTCAATCCTCGCCCGGTCGGTTGGCCGGGCGCTACATTGATACAGGATCGCCCATCTGCAGGCGTTTCTGTTTCAATCCTCGCCCGGTCGGTTGGCCGGGCGCTACGCCCTGCAATGCGATGCGGTGGCCGTGGCGATGAGCGGTTTCAATCCTCGCCCGGTCGGTTGGCCGGGCGCTACCTAACAAGGTTTGTAGCGCTTCTACGGTGTCATGTGTTTCAATCCTCGCCCGGTCGGTTGGCCGGGCGCTACATCCTTTCTTC
This sequence comes from Nitrosospira sp. Nsp18, assembly GCF_900103145.1. NCBI lineage: Bacteria > Pseudomonadati > Pseudomonadota > Betaproteobacteria > Nitrosomonadales > Nitrosomonadaceae > Nitrosospira > Nitrosospira sp. Nsp18. The sequence goes on from NZ_FMWY01000029.1 coordinate 5,925, forward strand.
TATTTCCTTGATGCGGGCACGTTGGTTTCAATCCTCGCCCGGTCGGTTGGCCGGGCGCTACTATGCGGTCGAAACTGCTTAAAAACTAGACGATTGAGTTTCAATCCTCGCCCGGTCGGTTGGCCGGGCGCTACCATGTCCGGCAGCGCGACTTCACCCGCCGCAGGCGGTTTCAATCCTCGCCCGGTCGGTTGGCCGGGCGCTACAGTGGCTAGTATGTGGGTACATCGCCGCACCATTGGTTTCAATCCTCGCCCGGTCGGTTGGCCGGGCGCTACATTTTAAAGGTCATAAAATCATGGTCAAGTTTCTGAAGTTTCAATCCTCGCCCGGTCGGTTGGCCGGGCGCTACGTTTTGGTCGCGCAAGTAAATGGAGAGGGCAAAAGTTTCAATCCTCGCCCGGTCGGTTGGCCGGGCGCTACCGGCATTGGCGGCCAGGCGGATGTATTTTGTGTAGTCGTTTCAATCCTCGCCCGGTCGGTTGGCCGGGCGCTACTTCGCCCGCCGTTCCGTTACTGAATTCGACGAAATGTTTCAATCCTCGCCCGGTCGGTTGGCCGGGCGCTACCTCTTCGGAAAACGTGCGTTTCTTCGGCACGACGGGTTTCAATCCTCGCCCGGTCGGTTGGCCGGGCGCTACCACGAGTTTTTTGGTTATCTCGCGCAGCCTGAAATAGAGTTTCAATCCTCGCCCGGTCGGTTGGCCGGGCGCTACGGGTGGCTGCAAGGCGGGCTAGGTGGTGAGTACAAGGTTTCAATCCTCGCCCGGTCGGTTGGCCGGGCGCTACCATCACAATCTATGCGATCAGTCAGCGTTGGTCAGTTTCAATCCTCGCCCGGTCGGTTGGCCGGGCGCTACACTTTCCACACGCCGCGCAAATCGCGCAGGCAACGTTTCAATCCTCGCCCGGTCGGTTGGCCGGGCGCTACAAGGATCACGGGAACCAACGTCAACGTACCAGATTGTTTCAATCCTCGCCCGGTCGGTTGGCCGGGCGCTACTGAAAAATCAAAGCCGCGTTTACAAAAGATACGTGTTTCAATCCTCGCCCGGTCGGTTGGCCGGGCGCTACTGCTGGTTACAATGGCGTCTAATAATATCGAGCGTGTTTCAATCCTCGCCCGGTCGGTTGGCCGGGCGCTACCAAAAATCCCAACCATCTGATCTCCTTTCCATAGCGTGTTTCAATCCTCGCCCGGTCGGTTGGCCGGGCGCTACCATCCGCTTTTTCCTTAGCCTTTCTGTCTGCAAATGTTTCAATCCTCGCCCGGTCGGTTGGCCGGGCGCTACAGAAGAGCTGCGTCGGAAAAGTCGTCGTAATCAGGTTTCAATCCTCGCCCGGTCGGTTGGCCGGGCGCTACCAATTTTGTGGGCGGCACTGTCGTTTACAACAATATGTTTCAATCCTCGCCCGGTCGGTTGGCCGGGCGCTACGCGCACCAGCAAGCCCTGCGCAGGAAGCGTTTTGGTTTCAATCCTCGCCCGGTCGGTTGGCCGGGCGCTACGCTCTACCAGAAGTTCCTCTCCATGAACTATTCCCAGGTTTCAATCCTCGCCCGGTCGGTTGGCCGGGCGCTACTGAAGAACTACAGGCATTATCCATCAGCCGAGAAGTTTCAATCCTCGCCCGGTCGGTTGGCCGGGCGCTACATGAGGTGTACGCTACTTGGTACTTTTACGATATGTTTCAATCCTCGCCCGGTCGGTTGGCCGGGCGCTACCAAGAGGTTTTCCTTGGTATCAGTCCTGTTTGATGTTTCAATCCTCGCCCGGTCGGTTGGCCGGGCGCTACGCGGAGTCAACCGCGATCACGCCGAAGTCAGTCGGTTTCAATCCTCGCCCGGTCGGTTGGCCGGGCGCTACGGTACAGCTACAACTACATAATAAAATGATGAATTTTTCTACAAATACGCGAACCCCTTGCTCCTAGTCTAAATAAGGGTCTGAAACATGAAATTTGGGCAAAATTAGTCATAGATACCAAATGTCTAGCGGAAGCGCGAACCTAGCGCGACTTCGCCGCAGCTTGAGGTTCGCGCTCTTCAAATGATCAAGGGTCCCTCAAAATCTACTGCCTTGAAATTCCCATATTCCTTCACATGCAGTTCGACTGGCTCAGTCAAACGGTATATGCGTAGATTGTCCTCTTTCTGTTCGATCTCTGCTAATAACCTTCGCTCCAGCTCTTCATATTGCATTAGATTAACTTTGCATTCGAACACCGATTTCTGGACGCGCTGCCCCATCCCTTCGCATACCTTCGCTACTCGCCGCAGCCTTCTGCGCCCTTCCCTGGTTTCAGTGGAAACATCGTAAGTTACTATGATAAGCAAGGCTATCTCGCTAAGAAAGGCAGGTATCCATCCATCTCGCCGCGTATGGTTCTCGCCATGAAACGTGCTTGAAGCTGTGGCAATAAACCTATCGATATTCTGGTTTGAAGCAGTGGGTGGGTAATTTCCTCCTGTTTGCGCTCCTGATATGCTATCACTACGGCCTTCCTGGCATCGCCCTCCAAATATACCGCCCCGCCTTCGCGTTCCTTGAGATCGTTTGCGGTAATCTGGCCACGATTGATCAAGGTCAAAGCCAGTCGATCCGCCAGAATAGCGCGAAATTCTTCCATCAAGTCGAGCGCCAATGCTGCTCTTCCGGGTCGTACAGCATGGAGAAAACCCAATTGAGGATCAAGCCCTACGCTCTCCAAGGCAGAACGGCAATCATTCATCACCATTGAGTAAAGAAACGATAACAGCGCATTAAGGCGATCGCGAGGTGGACGGCGAGAACGTCCATTCATTGTGAAAAATTCGCGTACGTTGCGCCGCACCAGGCACGACAATGCGGAGAAATAAATCTTTGCAGCATCGCCTTCGATTCCGCGCAACATATCAAGATCACCAGTTACCGGAATGTTGCGGATGGAGCGAGCTAAGGAATCGGCGGCAACGCTTAGTACTTTCTGGTCTTGTGCTTCGTCCGCTTCACGGGCGCCACGCATCAGCACCTGGCGTGAATTCCGTAGCTTTCCAGCAATTACCGCCTGCGCTGTTGAAAGCGCAAACTGCCCATCGGCAGCCGCGCGATGCTGTGCCTGCCTCAGCAAGATATTGCCACTTGTGGCGCCCTCCAGTCGCGCCTTGAAGCGTCCGTTATGATCAAGCAATACCAGACTGATACCGTCATCGGCACAACGATGCATCAAAGCGGGGGAAACCATAATATTGCCGAAGCAGACCACCGAACCAAGATGATGCAGCGGAACTTGCATTTTCTTTTGACGCTCCACATCTATGCGCAACGTGTCGTTCTCCAGATGCACGTAGGCATGAGGTGTCATGACATAAAGCGTATTCAGGATTTGTCGCATATTGTTTAATCAGGTACAAAAAGAGATGACAGCAAGGATATTTGCGCTGGTTTAGCCATTAACGCTTCCGGCTGGCAAATATCCTTCAATGAACACTCCTTGCAACGCACGTCGTTTACGGGAAGCGGCAGCCTGCCGGAAGCCAGCAGGCCGCGTACCGCTACCGTTATTTCTTCCACCTGATGGCGCAATGCATCTGTTATCGCTACCTCTCGCCGACGGCGGGACGTGTGGTGATAAATTGCGCCACGTGGAACTGGTTTACCCGTCATTTCTTCCAGGCAGATGGCCTGTGCGGCAAGCTGTAAATCATCATGTACTTTAGCTTTACGTGGGCCATGCTTGGTCTCCACGGGATAGATACTGCCATCATGGCGAAATTCGACAGCATCGCATCGCCCTGCTAATCCAAGACGATCAGACCAGATTGGCAGCGCTCTCTCGACACGCGCCCCCGGTTGTGTTTCCCATCCCGGCTCATCAACACGCGCGTGAACAGCATCGCCACGCGCCGTGTGAACATTACTCGAAAACTGCTGCTCGACGTGGATCAGGGCGCACTGGCGCGGGCAGTAGCTATGATGCTGGATGGCGGAGATCATGATAATGTCATCACGCTCACCGCTATCCATCAGCTTTTCCCGAACCACTTGAAAATGAGATCATCGTGGGTCAATTCATGATGCGCTGTCACGCCGGCAAGAATAGCGGCAAGCGTTCCTACCCGGAGCGGATCATGCAATGGAACAGTTATGGTGTGCCGACTCATCGCGCCGCACGACAAGCGCATATGGCTGCAGTTTGGCGCGTCGCATGATATCCCATCTTCTCCAAAGCCTTAACCAGTTTTTTACCGGTCAAATCGCGGGGCAGCTTCATACCGTGACTAGCTTCATACCGTGATGACTTCTTCGCGTGTAAAGTGCAAGCGGATAATCCGCGGTATCTCGCCCTTATCAAAATGGCAATGGACGGCATCGCGCACCTGCCTGTGAAGGCTCTCAAGATCATCTGCTTCGGTAAAGATGGATTCACCAGGGGCGCGGGCGATGTAGCCGCCCTCGGGTGCCTCCTCCACCAGAAATAAAATTTCGTTCATGGTTTAACCCATCCGTGTAAGCGTTACACTCGGCGCAGGGGAAAGCTGGGCACCAACAGTCATTTCGTTACCATCCACCAGCACGTTATAGTCGACGAATTCGCGTGGTACCTCGACGTCGTTCTTACGCTCGATCGACACGTGGTCAAACAGGCTATGAGCGTGGGCATTGCCAAGCTGGCTGTCATGTTTAAATACATATAGCCCGCGTGTCGTCATTTCGCCGCGCGCAGCGGAGCGGTCATGCTCGAACATGTTCACGAGTGAGTCCCACAATAAATCCAAGTCATCCTCGGAAAATCCAGTCTGGTTGGCAAGATGAGAAGAGATAAAGCCATGTGCAACATACAAGGCGTAAGGAACGGTATGCTTGCGGCCCATAGTGCGATTGTCGCCCCCCTGTTTTTCCGCTTCTGCCTCGGTCGCAACCGCCATGCGGGTGATTGAATGCTCCAGCGCGACGATGGGACTAACCGAACGGGCAAATGTCAACTGCACCGGGCCGCGCACCTGCCCACAATTGGGCGCGGATTTCAGAGACATCACGGCGCCAAAGGTTCGAATATCATAGAAAGTCTCACACATCTTTTCTCTGCCACGCTCTGTTTCATCGCCAGTAGGTTTGCGGGGTTTTGCCTCAGCTAATGATTTATTGAGGAAGGCCTGCATCTTCTTTGATAAGTCACTCTCTTTGATTGCTTTCTTAGCTTCTTTTTTATCTAGTACCCCTGATACCAAAAGAAGAATTGGCTTATCCTCGTCATTAGTATCGAACGATAACCCCTCGGGCAACTCGGCTTCGGCAAGCTCTTCGGCGATATCAACTGGAATAGGAATGCTCGCATCCTGGCCCAACTTGATACCCAATTCCTGAAAAGCCGTAGTATGTGCCCTCCCCAATACCGCTTTCTCCTTCACATATATGTCATAGCCATGTTTATATTGATGCTTTATTGAGACGTAATTGCGGATTTTTCGCTTTATACAAACATCGGTTACTAGCCCTTTTCCAGTTTCAGGGTCCAGACGAGGCAAGTTACCTGCATCGGGATCACCATTGGGATTGCCATCTTTCACATCGAATAGTAAAACGAAGTCGTAACGATTATTCAGTGCCATGATTCTTTATTCTCCCTGGTTATTGGATGAGGTGGACGCGGATTTGGTAAAAAAGGCTTGTCGTTGGTGGTAATACCCAATGGCAAAACGTCCCTGATCGGCCAAGATCAGATGCGAAGGAAAATCAATAATTTTGGACATTATTTGACCGATGAGTTTCTCAAAGTAACGTTTACGCCCCTCTCCCAGCTTTGCAAGGTGGTGATTCTTCAGTTTCATTAGGTTGGCGAATACTGTGCCCGGTGTGCATGAAGCAGCCCCATAGAAGCGGTCGCGTATAGTGGCGCCAGGGTTGACCGCTTCCTCCTGTACTTTTTCCAGCACGGCAAATAGACGCCCAATACGGTACCCGGGATTACTGTTATTTTCATCGAGTGACACCTTGACCTCCTTCTCTTGAGATTGCAAATATCGCATCTGCCGGTTAAGGCAGGCTTTTATGAGGGCGGCACGCGGATAATTAACCTCCCGCTCTGCGCGAAGACGACGAATGGCCGACTGCAATAATGATTGCGGATAAGGTAGCCCGCTTAAAATAGAGCGCATGAATTCTCCCGCGAGATTGGGCGTAATATTGTCTGATTTTCCTTGCGTAGCAGTAGACAGCAATAGCCGAAAAAGTGAGAGATGAGGCTTTTCAAAACCAGCATGAATAATTTGCAGATCGTCAAAGTGCTGCCGAATCCGTGCTGACATCTCAGCAATTGTGCCAATCTGCCAAAAACGGATACTTACGCGTGCCGCATTCGGCGCGAGACCAAGAACGTAAAAGCGGATATTGCTGTCGTTGGTAAACGCGCCTGTCACGGGAGATTTGAATAGCGCCTCAATGGCTCGCGTTTGTTTCGACGGATCGTCTTTAGGTGGCTCATCGAACAAATCAGCAAAAATATCTTCCAACTGAGTTTGCGTTTCGGACCAAAACACGGTTGAAGCATCACCGACCTGGATACGCTGTTTACTCCCTTTGCTCAACAAATAATTGAGCGCTGTGGTATAGGCGAAGGCCGCACGCTTTCCAACCGGAGCATTCGCTCCCTGCTCCTTACCGAAGGAGTTAAAAGCATCCTTGTTGAATGAGACGATATTCGCACCGCTGGTTTGCGCATCACGAACACCTTTGATAGCCGTATGCAAGCGCTCGAAGCTGTCAGGTTCACCACTAATCAAGCATGTTATTTGCGCTGCAGCGCCACCTGTGTTTTTTCCAAGTGCATCCCTAATAGCGGGACGTTGACATACCAATTCGCGATCACCCTGCAAGCGGAACGTCAGGATCGCATTGCTTTCCAGGATTTCTGGCCAGAGCATGTCGGCTTCCAGCCGTGCTTTATTCGAAGTATTAAAAAAAAGTGTTACAGCTTTTAGTCCGACATCCGCTATAAAAGAGAACTTTTCAAGCCGTACTCTGAACGCAGCATGTTGTTGCCGGACTCGATCTGGTTTACCTCGGCTTGTTACCCCCAGCACGTATTCAGCGTTATCCCATAGCAAATTGGCAGCAATGCCAGAAGCTCTCTTCTCGCCCTGAGGCACAAGAAAATTCTGCGGAATTCTCTTCTTCCCTTCAATACTACGAGTATCTTCGATTTGTATTATTTGGCCGGCACTATCGAGCTCAATTACAAAGGGAACACCTTTGGTCTCAAAGCCAAGGCGGGGCAAATCTGGTTTGCGCTCGTAGTAATCGCATAACGATTGGAGAATCATCCCCGCACCTCCACATTAGCTAAATCGAGAACGCCATTTTTCAGGTCTGCACGGAAGAAACGTGGGGTTGGACTGGCGCGATTAGTGTAGTCCATGTCATACAGCATCCAGCCAAGATCACGACTTTCCGCAATAGGCGCAGATGTAGCGTCGAGTTTATCAACAAGGTGGAAAGCAGCACTAAACTCTCGGCAACCTAAATAGGGCTGATTTACACACTGGCCTTTGCTGGCACGACGCTCGAACATGTCCAAAAATTTGCCGGGAGTATTATTCTCGCCTGCGATGGGTAGAAGCTCAAACCCCGCATGGATACGGTAGGCGACATCACGTAGGAATAGCCCCGCCCGCTGCTGACGCTCATCTTCTATATAAAGTCCGAGGTTGCCGGTGCCGCTAGTCATGGCTGTCCGCACGTTGCGCGACGACACCACGGCCCCAACCTCATTACGCCGCAAGGTAATCCATCTGATTGGCTTCAAAACCTCGATCTTCATCACCTGCCATCGTATTGCCGGCTTCCACAAGATCGATTCAAATACCGCACGCGCCGCGGAAGGTGTAATAACGTCATAGCTGACGCGCTCCACCTTCATCTCGGGTCGAGTAAAACAGCCAAAATCGCCTCTCACTTCCAGGCAAAATATCTTCATGCTTTTTCCTTGGTTCATGTTCATGCAACCAGCTCATCGGGCGCTATGCTGCCGTCTATGACTACGCCCAGGGATTCATCATAAAGCCGGTCGCCCACTTGAGCGTATATGCCCCGTATCAGATGCACATCACCCTGTTTTTCCAATTTTAAAAATAAGTGCCTGGGTATATTCACGGCATAGCGTTGCAACTTACGCATCAGATATCGCGTCGGCCCGACGTGTGCCAATTCTTCAAAAAGTGCCGGGCTTTTTTCGTACCACACCAAAATGGTCTGATAGGCGCTATCGTCAATAAGCCGAAATCTCTCAGCAGCCGTGCGAAATTGAATCTGACCATCATGCGCATCGCAAGTAAGCAAATCGGTAATACCCTGCTTATCCAGCGATGGCGCACGCACGTAGAGATGTTCAAAAAACTGGCTAGCCAGATTACGCCTCAAAATATTCCGATCAGAACCCGCCAACAGACTCAATGAAATCTGAGCCGCTTGCCGCAACAGGCCGGGCGGAGCTGGGGTGGGCGGCACAAACACCACAACTTGTCCCCGACTATTCAACTTGCCTTCGCGATTGCACCTTCCTGCTGCCTGAGCAATGGAATCCAATCCGGCCAGGGCACGATAAACTACTGGAAAATCCAAATCTACTCCGGCTTCGACCAGTTGCGTGCTAACAACGCGCACCGGCTCTTTCCGCTTTAATCGCGTCTTGATGTCGGCAATGACACGGCTGCGATGTTCGCCACACATCAATGCGGACAGGTGCAGAGTAGCTTCAGGCATAAGTTGGTAAAGTCGGCGCGCGTCATCACGGCGGTTTACGATGCACAGTACACTGGGATGTTGAACTAGCTCATTAGCCAGGCTGTCCCAGCTGCGTGGGGTGGTCAGGTCGCTGGGAACATGAACCTCTACTCGTTCCAGCGCGCCATACAGGACATCGGGATCGTCAATAATTTCGCAAACACTATCCAGGCCACGAAATGGCTGCACACCAACAGAGTGAAACGACTCAAGTTTTGGCTGTGTGGCGGTCGAGAGTACAAACGTTACACCATAGTGAACCGCTAACAGGTTTATCACATCCGCAACAGGTTGCAAGAACTCTGGTGGCAGCAACTGAGCTTCATCCAATATCACTACACTATTTACGATGTTATGCAATTTGCGGCAGCGGCTGGTCCGGGCAGCAAATAACGACTCGAAGAATTGGACGTTAGTCGTTACGATGATTGGAGCGTCCCAATTTTCGGTTGCCAAACGGGAACGGGCGTCTTCATCTTTGTCCGGGTCTAGATTGGCGTGGGCTCAACTACGTTCTCACCAAATATCTCGCGAAATATTCCTGCAGTTTGTTCAATAATGCTGGTGTAAGGAATAACGTAAATCACTCTCTGCTTGTTCTGATAGCGGGCATGCTCCAGAGCAAAAGCCATGCTTGCCAATGTTTTACCGCCGCCGGTAGGAACGGATAGCGAAAATATCCCTGAGGGTAGCACCGCTTTGTCGCGGCATTGGCGCAAAATTTGATTACGAATGACATTAACTTGCGTTAAATCAGCTTGCGAAGTCTTTATTAGCATGTGGTTGTTAAAATCAGCCATCAAGCTTCCAAGTGGGCGATAGCCCGCACGAGTAGCTGCCTTTTCCGCGCTCATGAACATTTCAGTGTCCAAAAAATCCGCATCCACGAGGCAGGAAAACAGCATTCGTAGCCACAGCGCCAATCCGGTTGCCCCACCCGGTGGTTTACTTGACGGCGTTATGCCTGGATTGGAAATTGCGGATGGAATTATCGAGAATGGCAGTTCTGCTAAATGTTCCTTGGCTTCCAGACGATATGCCAGCGCCGCCGCTCCCGTTTCGATTGAGAACCAATCTGGCAATCCGGCATGGTGCCCCGCAATCAAGTAAGCCAAAAATCTTCCCTTTGCGCCCATCCTTTCACAAGCGTAGATTGCGCCTGCCGAAGAATGGTTTACTCGCCCCGGCAAACCTTCAATATGAGCATCTTGCCGGTCGTAACCACTGGCGGACTTTATGTAAATCTGGAAGCGCGCCGAATACTTACCCAAGTCATGCCATAATCCGGCAAGCGTCGCCCATTCTGCACTATTGAATGGCTGAGCAAACTCACCTGCCAAGCGCGAAACCTCTCGCAAATGCTCTTCCAACGAGTGTTTATGCCAAACACCATCGTCATCTTTTCTGACGTGAGCCATATGCGTTGAGCCATTACTGTTTTCGTCACTTCGACTTTCATTTATCATTTTGGCTTTTATTCGAGCATTATGTTTTGCGCTACAGCAGCGATAGCCTTATCCGTGAATAGCAGAGCTTCTGATACTATGCGACATTGATTTTGCTATAGCAATTAGACTAAAGTACTACTCGAAAAGCTGAGATGTCCGTACATCCTCAAGCCCAAGCATTGCATCGAGGTGTAGCGATGAATGTCATTTCACCTCATTGATGGGTTCCCGCTACGCTCCCACCCATCCTACTGAGCTACTAAACAACTAGGGCAGCCTATTAAGCACCTGCCCAACTTAAACTCCAATTGCATTTCTTCAGGATTGGTCAGCTCTTGCCCTCTGGAAATCCGAAGCTTCCCGACTGGTAAGCCTATTTCAGGAACACAACGTCTTGACCTTAAGGTTGCACAACAGGTAATGTTCGCCCCTTGTTAATTGAGCGGCTTTGGATTCCATCGTTGAGTACTGACCCGGTTACACATGAGCTCCTGCACGATATCCTCAAGCAGGTTTCCCGTTCGTTTTATCTCACGCTGAATGTGCTGCCGGTTGGCGTGCGCGACCAGATGGGGTTGTCGTATCTCTTTGCGCGCGCAGCAGATACCATCGCCGATACGGATCTGCTCGATCGCCCGCAGCGCCTGAGATACCTTAACCAGTTCTCTTCGCAGTTCGCACATGCCGAGATTGACTGGAAGGCCATCCAGGAGATTCAGGCAGCGCTTGTTCCCCACCAGAAAGACTCTGCGGAGAGCATTCTCCTTCAGCGCCTTGCAGACTGCCTGAAATTATATGAAAAATGCTCTGCGGGAGACCGGGAGCGAATCCAATGGCTGATGAAGGTGCTACCCGAGGGGATGAAAATGGACCTGACCCGCTTCCCCGGTGAGTCCAGCGGGCAACTTGCCGCATTGTCCACGCTGGACGAGCTGGACCAGTACACTTATTATGTTGCAGGGTGCGTAGGAGAATTCTGGACCAGGATGGTCTGTGCGCACCGGCCGGCAATGGCCCGATGGAATGTCACGGAAATGTCGGCCATCGGCGTCAGATTCGGCAAAGGTTTGCAGCTCACCAATATCGTTAAAGATGTCGCCCGTGACCTGCACAACGGTCGTTGCTACGTGCCGGAGTCGCTTCTGGCGGAGGCCGGATTGAAACCGGCCGATTTGCTGGTTGAGGGCAACCTCCCCAAGTTCAGGCCCATCCTGAATCAGCTCATTGGGCTTGCCATGGAACACCTGGATCAGGGGTGGATTTACACGATATCGCTTCCCGTCTCCGAAATCCGCCAAAGATTGGCCTGCATGTGGCCAATATTACTGGCAGGGGAAACGTTGAAACGGGTCGCGGTCTCCTCCGATTTGCTCAATCCGGCCGTGAATGTCAAAGTGCCGCGCAGCGTGGTTTACCGTGTGATGGCCTTGACAACGCTTACCTGCGCCAACAGTTACGTTGCGACTTCATATTGGGATCACCTCAGAAACCAGGTTGCCTGAGCAGCGGATCTGGCTGGTGCAGCGTAGCGGTGAGTCGCCCGAGTTTGAGCGGATGAAGCAGATAATCCGCAAGATAAAATCCGCGAAAATTTTTGACTAGAATAATCCGGCCGGCCGGCTCGGCCGTTCAACCGATAAAGCTCATGAGAAGCCCCTTGTTATGACAGCCGTTCCCCCAGCCATCGGGCTCTTCGCGACTGTAGGCCGTTGGCTCGACGCCAACATTTTCGCGCTGGGGCGTGAAATGCGTTTGTCTTATCTTCCCCCGCTCATGGTCTACGCCGCCGCTGGCATTTCCAGCCTGACGGGAATCGTTGGCACCTTTTATGTTAAAGAGCGGCTAGGGCTTTCCGCCGAGTTTCTGGCGGCGCTCGGATTCTGGATGATGCTGCCCTGGGCATTGAAGATGCCGCTCGGCCATCTGGTAGACCTGGTGTGGCGATGGAAGAGCCTGCTTGTGTATCTCGGCGCGGCCCTGATCACGCTGAGCCTGCTGATCATGATCGGGCTGCTTGGGCACCTGGACGCCATGCGCGCTATCGCTACAGTAGAAACCTGGTACGTTACCGCCGCTTTGCTCGCACCCATCGGCTATGTTGTTCAGGATGTGGTAGCAGACGCCATGACGGTAGAGGCCGTGCCGCGAGTGGATGCAAATGGACATCCGCTGACCCTTGAAAATCGCAAGTCCATGCACGTCACCATGCAGACGCTCGGGCGGGTTGCGATTATCAGTGGCGGTGTGTTGGTCTCGGTTGTGAATGTCGTCGTGTTGCAAGGGGTGGGCGAATTACCCGAAGCGCAGAAAGCAGCCGCTTATCTGTTCGTCTACGAGCTTGCGTTGATAATTCCGCTGGTTTCAGTAGCCGGCGTCTTGTTCGCCTCCTGGTTGCGGCGGCGGGATATGGCACGATTTGCAGCGCAGGGACATAGCCGCCAGCAAGCCGAGGCCCTCCTTGGCATTGATATAGACCCACCTCCAGTCAACTGGTGGATTCTCGGCGGCGGATTCGCCTTTACAGCGGTGTCCCTGAGCGTCGGCCTAAGCCGCATCCCCGGCGGGGAAGAAATTATCTTCGCGGTATCCATGGCAATTGTTTTGTTTCTGATGTGGCGATTGACAGGCGAACTTGAGCCTGATGCACGCAACGTACTGGTGGGTACGGCAGTTCTGATATTTGTATTTCGCGCGATACCGGGACCGGGCGCCGGTTCCACCTGGTGGATGATTGACAGCCTGGGCTTCGACCAGCAGTTTCTCGCCGCATTGTCTCTGATTGGTGCGACGCTGACTCTTGCCGGAATGTTCATTTTTCGCCGTTTCATGGCTGAACGGTCGATCGCATATATCATCGGCGCGCTCACCGTTTTGGGAACCCTGCTTTCGCTGCCTACAATCGGCATGTACTTCGGGCTGCATGAATGGACCGCCTCCCTGACCGGTGGCGTAGTGGACGCGCGATTTATTGCCGTGATCGATACTGCACTTGAATCGCCTCTGGGGCAAATCGCAATGATTCCCATGCTGGCGTGGATCGCCAACTCGGCGCCGGAAAGACTCAAGGCGACTTTCTTCGCGGTGATGGCTTCGTTCACTAATCTTGCCCTGTCCGCTTCGCAGCTCGCCACTAAGTACATGAATCAGATTTTCATCGTTACGCGCGAGGTAGATGATCCCCTTACCGGCCAGATCCTGGTTCCCGCGGACTACAGTCAGCTTGGCATATTGTTGATCTCGGTAACTGCGATCGGCTTCGTGCTGCCGCTACTGGCTATCCTGCTGGTCAAGCGCACGCGATTTCGCAATGCCTGAACTGCTCGGGCTGCAAACATTTATTTCACCCAGCCCCATACTTCATTGAAGGTCAGTTGTTCAGTTGCAAATGCCTCATGTGCTCTCTCACCCCTTGACAACATCGTGGCTGGAGGACATCATTGAACCCGGAATTACACGTTCATGGATTCTTTATCATCCCATGAATTTCCCGAGCATCAATCAAAGCTGCTGAATTTCCTCTTTTTTAACAAACTCTTCCTGTATCCGGAGAATTGCAACCTATGCCACGACAAAAAGGCATAACCCTGCTCGCGCTGTTGTTGATTGTTTTTGCCACAGCAATGACCTACTGGATATGGCGGGCCCATACCCAGGTATCCCTGGAGATCGCTCTTTCCTGCCGCGTGCCTGCTGCTGAGGCCTGCGCCTCGGCCAAGGCGCGCTATGTGCATAGTTTTTATTCTGCATGGTTTTCGCAGATGTTTCCATGGATTCTGCCGTTTCTTCCAGCTTTTATTTATGTATTCTTTTTTCGCTGGTTGCGCAGAGACAAGCAGTCTTTGTAAGGATTAAGAATCCGCGATTTTGCAGCCAAGTCAGGTAGAGCAATGGCGGCAAGAAAACTTATCCGGCACAACAGGCATGGCTAACACACCTACGATTCAGGCGTGTATTGCCTCAGCTATTCAGCCTGGGCGCGCTGACGGATTTGGATGAATTTAAGCTAATTCCATATTTCGCGCCATTCCCAAGGAGGGGAAGAATAAGGATCAGACCATAATCCGCGCTTGGCGGCCTGGGCTTCATCCTCGAGGGGGTCGAGGGTCGGGTCTTCTACGTAGCGGTCGTATACCCAGGCCATGCCGCGTCTCACCTGTTCCTCGCCTGCATCGACATCTCCGCAGCGAACCTTCGCAAACATGCGGCCATACTGGTCCTTGCCTTTCGGAGACACTGTCACTTTTTCCCAAAAGCACAGTTCAGTTAGGGATTGTCTCGAACGGGTGCCAAAGGGCTGGTTTGTTTCGGGCGCGTCGATTCCCGCCAGACGAACCCTTACCCACTCATTGTTTATTATCACGGTAAGGTTATCGCCATCCGCGATATGGACCACCTTGCCGGTGAGGTCCGCGCGGGCCACGCCGGGGAAGGCGATAAATATAAGCAGCGCAAGAGTAACAATGGGATGCTGCATATCCGGTACCTATTCTGCTGGTAGTGCTCCAGATTATTATTAATGGCGCCTGCTGGGCAAGAGTGGCAAAAGTGGCGGGTCGTCATGAATTATAGTTGCCGTTTGCAATCGCTAGCGCCCAGTATCATGCTTCCAGTACAGTCAGCGGCAATTCCGTCTGGCGCGCCATGCCCATGCTCTGCAAGGTGCTGCCTGAAGATAACGAACTGGCACGGACGCCCAGCAATCGCAACTTGCGCTTCAACGGCGTGCGCCGCAGGCACTCTTCCGCCGCCCGACGAATTGCGACAGCATCGGCCGCAGGAAAGGATAAGGTAATATCGCGGGTTATGGTGTGGAAGTCTTCGTACCGCACCTTGATGCTGATGGTTTGGGCAACGTAACCCCTTCGCTGGAGGTCTTTTGCCAAATCTGCACAAAGGCCGGTGAAAATTTCCGACAGAATGGAGCGATCATGCTGAACGTGCAGATTTCTTTCGAACGTCGTTTCGCGACTGATCGACTTGGGTTCAGAATTCACTATTACCGGCCGCTCATCGATGCCATGAGAAACTTCTTGCAGCCAGCGGCTATAGCTGCGGCCGAAGCGCGTTTGAAGAAACGCAGCATCAATTTGAGCCAGCTCGCCGATAGTAGTAATGCCGAGCATCGCCAACTTTTGAGTGGCTTTTGGCCCGATTCCACTGATTTTGCTGACTGGAAGAGGCCATATCCGGCGGGGAATATCCGCTGGATTCAGGATGACGAGGCCATCCGGTTTCTCCAGATCGGAGCAGATTTTCGATAACAGCTTGTTGGAAGCAACACCAATGGAACAAGAAAGCCCGGTGCTGTCGCGCACAGCTTGCTTGATGTGCTGGGCAAGCGTCAACACATCATCCTGCAGTTCGCTCAGGTCGATGTAAATCTCGTCAATGCCATGGTCTTCAATGTGGTGAGCAACCTCTGCCACAGCTGCTTTGAACAGGCCTGAATAGTGGCGATATGCGCTGAAGTCGGCAGGCAGCAAGATGGCATCCGGCGCAAGCTGTGCGGCTTTCATCAGACCCATCCCGGAGGAGACGCCGAAAACACGAGCTTCGTAGGTGGCGGTAGTGATGACGCCCCGGCCGGCATAGTCCCTCAACCGGGCGAAACGCCTGCTGCCGTCTTTAAGCTTCTCCGGCTGCTGATCGCCCCGCCCGCCAATCACAACCGGCGAACCGCGCAATTCGGGGTAGCGAAGCAGCTCGACCGATGCGTAGAAGGCATCCATATCGAGGTGAGCAATACGCCGGCACACTTAACAGCCTCCCGGCTAAATCGGAGACAACAAAGTTTGATGGTTTTTCATCAAACTTTACGCAATGTCATAAGCGGCGGTGTCGAGAGTGCGGAGCGAGTGCCCATCAGCCCCGCCGCGGTCACGCCCACAATCCCTGCAAATAAGCCGGTCAACCATATCCACGGGTTGAATGTATAGCTCAGATTCAACGCGTATTCTCCGACGACATAGCCCAGCGCGTTGGCGCCCGCCGCAGCAAACAGCCCGGCAAGGCCGCCCAATATGGCGAATTCGGCTGCCCATGCGCCTGCGAGTTGTCGGCGCTTCGCTCCCAAGGTGCGGAAAATGGCAGCCTCATGAATCCGCTCATCCTGAGTAGAGACAATGGCGGCATACAACACCGTCAGTCCCGCCAGTAACGTAAAAAGGAAAACGAATTCGATCGCTTTGGTCACTTGTTCAATTACCTTCTGGACCTGGCTGATGATGTTCGCAACGTCGAGCACGAGCAGGTTGGGGAAGGCCTTGATCAGTTGGTTCGTCACTTCTATCTGCTGAGACGGCAAATGGAAACTGGTAATATAGCTCACCGGGTATTTCTCCAGTACACCCGGCGGCGTCACCACGAAAAAATTGACGCGAAAGGAATCCCAATTTACTTTCCGCAGACTGGTCACTTTGGCGGAAAATACGCTGCCCGCCACATCGTAAGTCAGCCTGTCGCCCAGCTTGATGCCGATTGTCTTCGCGATATCCTCCTCCATGGACAATTCCGCTTTTCCGCTGTCTCCCTTTTTCCACCAGTGGCCGCTGACAATCTGATTGTCACTCTGCATTTCGTCTGCCCAGGACAGATTGAACTCACGTTCCACGAGGCGTTTGGCGCGGATATCGGCATATTCACCTGACGCGATCGACTTGCCATTGATCTCGGTCAAGCGTCCGCGCACCATTGGAAAGACGGGTGGGCGTTCCATGTTGTGCTGACTAAAAAATGCCGCCAATGGTTGTAATTGGTCTTCCTGTATATTTATCAGAAAATGATTGGGTGCATCCGGTGGCAGGCTGGTACGCCAGTCCTGCAGCAGATCGTCCCGGATGAGCGTCAGCGCGAGCATCGCCATCAGCCCCAATCCCAATGCTACGGCCTGAACCACGCTGGAAGTCGCACGCCGGCGGATACTTGCCAATCCGTAACGCCATGCGCCCGCTGTATGACCACGCATGTGCGTCAGGGCCTTTAACAGCAGCCATCCAATCAAACCAAAAACCGCGATCGCCGCAACGAATCCGCCTATGACAGATACACCCAGGCGCACGTCGCCGGCTTTCCATAAGAACAATATCGACAATGCGGCCAGCCCCAGCGCATAGCCGGTAATGCTAAAGGTATTCGGCATACCAATATCGCGACGTAATACGCGTAGCGCCGGCACGCTTCGCAAATTGAGCAGAGGCGGCAATGCAAACCCAAGCAGCAACACCATGCCGGTCAGCAACCCGTGCACGGCGGGCCATATACTCGGCCACGGTAATTCAGCTTCCACCAACCCAGAAAGCCAGAAAGTCAGCGCCTCCTGCGAAACAAAACCGAGCAGGCATCCTGCCCCGCTGGCGATCAGCCCCAGTGTAATAAAATGATACAGGTACAGGCGTAACATCGAACCCTGGCTGGCGCCCAGGCAACGCATCACCGCGCAACCGTCAAGATGGCGCTGAGTAAAACGACGTACGGCAAGCGCTACCGCCGCAGCCGCTAGCACTACGCTTGCCAGTGCGGCAAGACTGAGGAATTTTTCCGCACGCTCCAGCGCCGCTTTGATTTCGGGACGGGCATCGCGAATCCCCTCTATTCTTTCCCCAAGCATCAAATGCGATTGGGCCCATCTCCTGAAATTCTCCACGTCGCCGGATTCTCCGGAAACCAGAAGACGATAGCCGATCCGGCTACCCTCCTGCACCAACTTGGTTGCGGGCAGGTCCGCCGCATTGATCAGCACCCGGGGCCTCAGGTTGAGGAATCCGATGGAATAATCCGGTTCCTGCGTTATCAGTGCGTCAACAGTAAGGTGTACCGCCCCCACCTCTATCTTATCGCCTCGATGGAGATCAAGGCGGACCATGAGCTTCTCATCCACCCATGCCGAACCAGGCGCCGGAATTGCATTTGCAACCCGTGTGGCTTCAGGGGATACATTGCTGAAGTCCTCGGTGATACGTAAGGTACCGCGCAAAGGATACCCAGCGGTGACCGCCTTGATCTCCGTCAGTAAATTGCTCTCCCCCTTCCCGGTCATACTGGGGAATTTAAGCGCAGTGGAAACTGCCAACCCCAGCCGTTTCGCTTCATCGGCATAACGCGGGGCCAGCGGATGGTCTGAAAAAACGATCAAGTCTGCGCCAAGCAACTGGTTGCCCTGGCGGGAAAGCGCCAATTGCACACGATCGGCAAAAAACCCGACCGTGGTCATCCCACCGATCGCAATAACCAGAGCGAACGTCAGTACACGTAACTCCCCCGCACGCCAATCGCGGCGAAGCATCCGAAAAGAAAGCTTGAAAATGTTCATGAAACCCTGCTGTAAATACGGTGGCTAATTATTTGTGAGTACTCAGGAAATCCTGTCGGTTAAATCCTTGCAGCGAGTTCATGCTAACACCGATCGAGAATATTCATGGTGGTCATGGCGACACCTAAAAGTAAGCTATAACCATAATGGCAAAATTCACCAGTGTTCACAACCATAATCAACAGCGTTTGGAGTTGCGGCAGTAGGTCGGGCTCCGCCCGACGATCTAAGAAACGATGGCGGGCACAGCCCGCCCTACCGTGAGCGTAATTTAATTAGGCGTTGAGTAGTTGAGCTTGATGACTGAAACCCTATAGTACCGAGATAGTGTTTTTTACCCCATCCCCTTATCGCTTCCAATACGGGCTTCAATCGCCGCCCTCCTCTATTAAAGGTATTCGTAGCGTACAGGTTTCTGCTGGTGAGCACTCCGGATAATCAGCAGTAGGGCGGGCTCCGCCCGACGATCTAAGAAACGATGGCGGGCGCAGCCCGCCCTACCATGAGCGTAATTCGGTCCAGCAGCTTCTAATCTTTTAAGCCGATCCGCAAGTCTGTTTGAATGGAAGCGATATTTTCCGGTGCGATATCAGATCATGATCGCGGCATTTGCCCAGTATCAACCAAATCGCAAATAATCAACAGAACTCGGAGTTGCAGCGGTAGGTCGGGCTCCGCCCGACGATCGAGAAAATGATTTCGGGCGGAGCCCGACCCACCGTGAGCGTAATTAATCAGGCGTTGCGTAGCTGTTGCATGTAGTCTCGCCAGCCTCCAAACCGGCTGATATCCTCCGCATCTGCGACTGCATATCCCTCACACAGAAAGCTCTGCACAATGTCGCCATTTCCCAGGGTAATGGTACCAATGCCTAGAGGCGCAGGAATACCCGCCACAAAACTGCCGAATTCCTGCGTCGGTAATTCCCACACTTCGACTTCGATGGCGGTTCCTTGTTCATTTCTTTCCACTCGCACCAATCCGGGACGATAGGGCGGTCCTCCCGGTAGCGCGTAAAGTTTATAGTCTGGTGAAGTCGTGGTGCTCAACACCAAACGTCCGCTGCGGCTGATCAGTTGTCCGTTCAACGGGAGCCCGGACAAGTGCGCGCCACAAACCGCCACGCGTACGTGGCCGGGCTGCTGATCGGATCGCGGTGTCTCTGATGAGCTCCGAATCAAGAGATGTTCCGGCAAGACCTCTTCTCGCAGGGGAATGCCGGTTGCCCCAAGGGGCAGCGCATAAGCTTGTTGCAGGCGTCCGGCGAGATGCAGCAGCGCCTCATCGTGGTGGGCTGGCGCTGAAAGGGTTATGCCGAACGGCAGTCCGTCACCTTGAAAACCGGCGGGCACCGCTACCGCTGAATAATCCAGCAGGTTCATGAAGTTGGTGTAGTAACCAAGATTTGCGTTGAGGCGTATGGGGTCCTGCTGCATCGCCTGGATTGTATAAATGGTTCCGGCTGTTGGCGTCAGCAGACAATCCACTTCAGTCCAGATTCGATCAGTCTGCCGTTTAAGCCCATGCAAGCGATATACACCGTTATAGGCGTCGGCAGCGGAGTATCGTTTGGCGCTGCCAATTATTTCCCGTACTGGCGCAATTATCTGCTCGCTACGCGAGTCAAAAAATTGCTGAATCGCCGCATAACGCTCGGCTACCCAGGGACCGTCATAGAGCAAGCGCGCTGCTTCCAGAAAGGGCGCGAAGTCTATCTCAACGGATTTACCGCCCAGGCCTTGCAGTTTTACGATAGCTTCGTTGAACAGCCGTTCATACTCTCGATTACCGAAGAATTGCGATTGATCCTTGCGGGGAATACCAAAGCGAAAACGATGTTCCGAAAAGCGTCGTGTAGCAGAATCAGGGCCGCGGCCTTGTCTTTCCCGCGAATAAATGTCTTCAGCATCAAAGCTGGCGGTTACTTCAAGAACTCGCTCAGCATCGTCTGCGGTAAGGGCAAAGATGGAAACACAGTCAAGCGAGCGGCAGGCGGGCACCACTCCACGCGTGGAAAGCCAGCCCCTGGTCGGCTTATACCCGACAAGATTATTGAATGCAGCCGGCACCCTGCCGGAACCGGCGGTGTCGGTTCCCAGGCTGAAACATACCCAGCCTTTCGCCAGGGCCACCGCCGAACCGGAGCTCGACCCACCTGAAATATAATCGAAATTGAAGGTGTTGCAGCAAGCCCCGTACGGAGAGCGAGTACCATTCAATCCGGTTGCGAACTGGTCGAGATTGGTTTTGCCGATGGGAATTGCGCCAGCGTCAATCAATCTCTGCACCACCGTTGCGCTGCGCTGCGGCGTATAGGCAAAGCCGGGGCACCCTGCCGTGGTCGGCACGCCCGCCAGATCAATGTTGTCCTTTATGGCGAAGGGAATACCGTACAGCGGCAGTGCTGGCTTACCCACGGTCCTGGCCCTGGCCTCCACCACGCTGGCATAGCGTCTCAAGGTTTCAAGCGGCAGTTTATGTATCCATACATGAGCCGCATCGTCCTGGATCGCCGCATGCACCGCTTCCACCATCTGGCCGGGCGTCAACTCGCCGCTGGCATAGCGCTGCAGCAACGAAGATACATCACCTAAAGGCATCAATTCGTTCAAGTTAATCCTCCTGAATCACCAGCAGCAACTGGCCGGCGGTCACATGTCCGCCTACCTTGCAGAAAAACTGACCAATCGTGCCGCTCACTGTCGCTTCCACGGCAAACTCCATCTTCATCGATTCGACGATAAGAATCGACGTTCCCGCTTCGACATGCTGCCTCTCCTCGACCAGCAGTTTCCATACCGTACCGGTCACGTGCGAGGCGATCGCGTGCGCCCCATCCGGAAGGTCCAGTTCGCTTTGCGCATCGGCTTCCTCAAGCGTAATCTCGCTTACATATTCGACCTTGCCCTCGGCATCCCAGCGTTCGCGCTCGGCTTCAAACGCAGCTTGCTGTTTTGCCTTGAAAGCGCTGATTGGCGCCGCGTTCTCTTGTAGAAAGGCGTTATATTGTTTCAAGCTGAACCTGTTTTCTTCCATGCGCAGCTTGAAGTGCCCAGTGATGAAATCGCGGCGCAGCTTGAGCAATTCGCTCTCGCTAACCGGATAGAATTTGATCTGATCGAAGAATCGCAGCAACCACGGCTTGCCATCCTTGAAATCAGCGGTTTGACGATAACGATTCCACATCTGTACAGTGCGCCCGACAAACTGGTAACCGCCAGGCCCTTCCATACCATATATGCATAGATAGGCCCCGCCTATCCCCACCGCGTTTTCGGGCGTCCAGGTACGTGCGGGGTTATACTTCGTAGTGACCAGGCGGTGGCGGGGATCGACAGGGGTCGCTACCGGCGCACCCAGGTATACATCACCCAGCCCCATCACGAGGTAACTGGCCTCGAACAGGATGCGTTGCACTTCTTCAATGCTTTCGAGCCCGTTTATCCGGCGGATGAATTCGATATTGCTCGGGCACCATGGCGCGTCGCTTCGCACGGATTGCATGTATTTGTCGATCGCCAACCGGGTTGCCGCGTCATCCCATGACAAAGGCAAATGCACGATGCGTGTGGGAATCTCCAGGTGTTCGATGTCCGGCAGCTTCTTTTCCGCGGCGATCAAAAAATTCAGCAGCTTATCGCGCGCCAGCAGGCGCGAATCGAAATGGATTTGCAAAGACCGGATGCCGGGCGTCAGATCCAGGATACCTTTCAGGCTGCCGTTATCGACGGCAGCCTGAACCCACTCCATGAGCGCGTGGGCACGGAAGCGCAGGTTGAGATCGAGCTCAGGCGGGCCATATTCAACCAGCAGATTTTTGTCACCTGCCTGTCGATACACTACCTGTACCTGCTGGCCAGCCGGCGGGATAGCGTGGAGGATTGGTGTGGTTGTCGTTGCCGTATTGGTTACTGCTGTGGCCCGTGTTTTTGGTTCAATTTCCAGCGGGACTGCTTTTGACACCCGGAGGTTTTCGACAGCGGCATCCTGCAATTTTTCGAGTGCAAGCGCCTCGTCCATTGAAACCCGGCGAAAACGCACGCTATCGCCCGGTTTGAGCTGGCCCATTTTCCACAATTCAGCCTGAACTATCGTTACGGGACAGACAAACCCACCCAGACTTGGTCCATCCGGCCCGAGTATCACCGGCATATCGCCAGTAAAATCCACTGTGCCAATAGCATATGCATTGTCATGAATGTTGGACGGATGCAGCCCCGCTTCGCCGCCATCGCTTCGCGCCCACTTTGGTTTGGGACCGATCAGGCGTACGCCGCTTCGATTCGAATTGTAGTGAACCTCCCAGTCGACAGCGAAGAGTGTCCGAATGTCCTCTTCGGTAAAAAAATCCGGCGCACCGTGCGGACCATAAAGCACGCCGATTTCCCACTTATCACTGTAATAGGGAATCAACTCTGCCGGTAGTGAGCTCCGGGCACCGTTTGCACCGTTACTGCGCGTGCCATCATGGTCTGAGGCATCACTGGCATCGGCTGCAACGATGTGCAGCACATCGCCGGTAAGCAGAGTCCGCCCAGCGTGGCCGCCAAACTGTCCGAGGGTAAAGGTGGATTTACTGCCCAGATAGTCAGGAACCTGGAAACCGCCCTGAACCGCCAGATAGGCGCGACAGCCATTACTCACCAGCTTTCCGAATTGTAATATTGCGCCCGCCTTGACCGGATACGGTCGCCAAAAGGTCAGCGGCTCACCATCCAGGCGCACCTCCATGGGCGCGCCGCATACCGCAATGATGGAGTCGCAGTTGAAACGCAAGGTCGGGCCCGCCAGGGTGATCTCGAGCCCTGCCTTGTCTTCCGTGTTGGCAACCAACCGATTAGCCAAGCGGAAGGCCAACCCATCCATCGGTCCGGATAGCGGCACGCCGATATTCCAGTAGCCCGTTCGCCCTGGGTAATCCTGCACCGTGGTCAGCACGCCGGGGCTCAACACATCGACGGTATGAGCAACATAACGGAAGCCGTTCAGGAAGCTCGTCGTGTGCTGTCCGCCGCGAAATACAGCCCCACGCAGGATCTGCTTGAGATAACCCACATTGGTTTCAATGCCGTTCAGTGCCGTAGCATCCAGCGCGGCCAGGAGTTTGGCGATGGCCTGATCACGGTCTGCCGCATGCACGATTATTTTCGCCAGCATCGGGTCATAGAACGGCGAGACCTCAACACCGCGTTCCACCCAGGTTTCAACCCGCGCTACTGACGCGGGCGGAAACTCGGCCGAGGTGAGCGTACCGCAGGATGGCTGAAAATCCTTGGCTGGGTTCTCGGCGTATACCCGCACTTGAATTGATGCGCCGCGCGGCTCGATATTGAATGAATCCAGAGGCGGCATCTCTCCGGCAGCTTCCCGGACCATCCATTCCACCAGGTCGATACCGGTCACCTCCTCTGTCACGCCATGTTCGACCTGCAGCCGGGTATTTACCTCGAGGAAATAAAATTCGCTGGTAGAGGCATCGAAAATATATTCCACTGTCCCGGCCGACTGATAGTTGACCGTTTTGCCCAAACGTACCGCCGCATCCAATAGCGCCTGGCGCACGCGTGATGGCAAGTGGGGTGCGGGCGTTTCTTCGATCACCTTCTGGTTGCGCCGCTGCATGGAACAGTCGCGTTCGCCCAGCGCGATAACCCCGCCCTTGCCGTCACCAAAAATCTGGACTTCGATATGGCGAGCATTCTCCACATATTTTTCCAGGAACAGACCCGCATCATTGAAATTATTTCGGGCCAGATACTTCACCGATTCGTAGGCGGCATTGAGCTCTTCCCTGTTCCAGCACAACCGCATGCCGATACCGCCCCCTCCCGCGGTGCTTTTCAGCATGACTGGATAACCGATGTGGGCTGCCTGACGGAGTGCATCTTCCAGGTCTTCCAAAAGACCGGTTCCCGGCAGCAGCGGCACCTGGTTCTGCAAAGCCAGTTCCCGTGCCGTATGCTTCAGCCCGAACGCACGCATCTGCTGCGGGCTGGGGCCAATGAAACAAATGCCATGCGCATCACATTGCTCGGCAAAGTCCGCCTTTTCGCTGAGAAAGCCGTAACCAGGATGAATAGCCTTGGCGCCTGAGTGTGCGGCGATTTCCAGAATCTTGTCGGCCCGCAAATAGCTTTCCGCAGCGACGCCGCTGCCGATTCGGTATGCTTCATCGGCTTCTATCACATGCTGCGACAGTGCATCGGCATCCGTATAGACCGCCACGCTTTTCACGCCCATCCGGCGCAATGTACGGATGATGCGGCAGGCGATGGCGCCGCGATTAGCTATTAATACCTTCTTAAACATGGTTTATCCTGTTCAGTCCTACTTCCTGGAAGCTACCGCATGATGCGCGCGAACCTCCGCAGTAGCGTCGCTCTCGTAATTTGAAAGAATCACAATGGCGACGTGCAGCACTCCGCAATCTGCTCGCAACCCGGGAAGATTAATCAAACGACATGTCTTCGGGATCATCCCAGATCAGGAGACGGATCGGTGTAGGGTTGTAGGCGTTGCACGGATTGTTCAGTTGCGGACAGTTCGAAATCAACACGATCACATCCATTTCGGCCCTCATTTCCACATATTTGAATGGGGCGGACATTCCATCTGCGAACTCCAGGCCGCCGGCCTCCGACACGGGTACGTTCATGAAGAAATTGATGTTGCTGGGCAGATCGCGTTTGCTCATGCCAAGATGTTCACAAACCGGTTCATGGGCCAGCGCGTGCAGAAAGTTGTCGCGACAACTGTGCATTGGAAATTTTTCCAACCCATACCGGACGGTATTGCTCTCCGCGGCGCAGGCCCCGCCTATGGTGTCATGCCGTCCGCATGTGTCCGCCACGATATTGAGCATGACATTGCCGAAGTTGGAATACAGCTTGCTGCCGGTGGTCAGATAGAGCTTCTTCTGGCGGCGGATGGTATCGGTTGCGCTGTATCGCTCAAAGGCATGGGATGCGTTGTAGAACAATGTATCGACAGCCTGGTTACCTCCCAGATCGACAATGCGGAACACCTGATTCTCTGTCAGCAGCCTGACCCAAGGCTCACCTGCCGGACAGACTTCGTCCACCGTTGCTGCCTCGGGATCGAGCTTACTTTCAACAAATTGCTTCTTGTTCATGCCGCACCTCCATGACAAGCATATAAATGCTGGGTATTCAGCAGCGCGCGCGCGTTCTCGGCAATGCGAGTGCACTCCGCTACCACCGATGGCGGCGTCACAAAAGCCACCAGATTGACTGCGCCCGGCTGGTAAGTCTTTGACGAATCAAGCGGGTGTGGCGCAGCGGATAAGACCATTAGCGTATCCATTTCGAAGCTCAGATCCACATAATCTCCCGCCTTGCTGTTACCCGGATGAAACGTCAATTCACCGGATGAATTGGCGGTTACCTTGCTGAAGAAATTGATATTGGATACGACATCACGTATGCCCAGCCCCCACTTTCCCAATTCGATCAGCATGCCATCCAGCCCGTTGCGAAACATCTCGTTACGACGCTCCTCGAACCGCGCCGAACCATATTTCTGGCGTATCAATTCGGCATCGCTCATGCCGCATACGGTATCGTGCCACCCGGCGGTATCTTCGGTAATGCAGCAGAAAATACGGCCCATATCCGAATGGCACGCATGGCCCTTAGTCAAACGGAACGTATGCTGAGACTTGAGTGTATCGGCCATGTTGTAACGTTCCAGTTTTTCCTCCTGATTAAAAAATAGTACGGCGGCATTGGCTCGTCCTATCACATCCACCAGGCGTAGTGTCGTACCCCGCCGCACAATGCCAGACCAGTGGCACCCGCCGGGGATGTGCTGTTCCCAAATCAATGCATCCGGTTGGTTCATGTTTTTCTCCTCGTCGTAATAAATTTTCGGTTGAATGAATTTCGAGAAGGCTGACATCGCACTTCATTTAGACAAAATCTTTTTTTCAAAGTCTTTTTGCTGCGTTCGAGACATCAGGATATGAAGAGTCGTTATTCCCAGGATGCCGCCCAGCACCAGGGGCACCGCCCAGAGCTGCCACCAGGGTGCGTTGGGTGCAACCGCGTAGGCGCGCGGCCAGGCAATGTTGACGAATTCAAACACCGACCAGGCAAAGGCTACGGAGTTGATCAGCAAGCCCCAGATACCAAGCTTTAGCTCACCGAGAGCCGGGTTCCAGCGGCCGGAGAGCCGGGCATACAACCCAACCCCGGTGGTCATGGAAAACATGGCGTAGAGTCCACCTGTGCCAAACGCAATCACCGTAGCCACGGCGCCATCGTTCAGCCCGAACAGCAACCCAAGCCCGGACATCGATACCGTGCATATCACCGCGTTGCGCGGCGTCTTGTCCGGCGCCAATCGGCTTAACACAGCAGGCATATTGCCTTCGCGGGCCATCGAATAAATGATGCGCGACGTGTACTTCACCACCGATGCCCCGCAAGCGAGAAAGGCGATCATGACAATTCCAAGGAACGGCTTCTCCGCCCACGCGCCGAAGCTTGAGATGATCACGGGCGTAATGGGGTCGGACGTCGCACTGGCAATCAGCGTATCGCGATCGAAAGCCAGCGTCAGCGCCGCGGAATTGAACAGCACTACTGACCCCACCATGCACAGGGAAAAGAAGACCGCGCGCGGCACCATGCGTTTGGGATCATGCGTTTCTTCGGCGATGGTGGAACAGGCGTCAAACCCGATAAACGCCCAACCCGCGATGGCGAGCGCCGCCAGAAAGGCGCTTATCTCATTGGGTGCCGTGCCCGTGCCCAAATGCTGAAATAACTCCGAAAATGAATGTTGCCGAAAAAAAAGAAACAGCAGCAGAGCCACACCCACGGACCCGATCATTTCCGCATAAACGCCCAATGAAATGATCAGCTTGAAAATATTGATGTGCGCCACGTTGATCAGCGTGCAAAGCAATAGAAATACCGCGCCCCACGTCACCAACCTGAGCCCGGTTTCACTCTCTGATCCAAAAAAGAGGGAAAGCCAGACTCCCCCGGTATAAGCAGTTGTGGTCAGCATTGCAACCGTGGAGCTGACGTAAATTACGCCGGCATATTTACCGGTGATGGCGCCACCGAGCTGATGCGCCCATTTGTAGGCGCCGCCAGCGATTGGAAACTGCGAGGAAAGCTCGGCATAGACGGTGGCCACAAGCAATTGCATCACCAGGCAGAGCATCAGCGCGCCAAACCAGCCGCCGCCTGTCACGACAGTCTGTACGCCAATGATGGCGTAGAGCCCTACTACCGGCGAAACAACGGCGAAACCGAGGATGAGGCTACTCCAGACACTCATGCTACGGTGGAGTTTATCGGCGACGACGGGCGCCGCTGCAACGGTAGCAGCGGAAGGAGGGATATACCGGCTCTCCCTCATTGAGATGACGCCCATTTCGAGAGGAGCGGGACAACCATGCCTGGCCGATGACCCACGCGCCAACTCATGCTGGAAAAACGCCATTCGATGAGATCAAGCGATCCCGGGCACTATCGATTATTGCTAAAGGGGGAGAAAAAACTAAAGAGAAGTGCATGACCAGTCTCCTTTATCAGCGGATCAAATTCCAAGAGTTAATGTATTACCTACATTATCTCCCGGGCTTTTATCCCTCCGTGGAGCCTCGTCACGACGAAGCCGGAAACTCTTGGACCAGACACTTTCAACGGAAAGCCGGAACCCTAGTTTCGCTTTACTTCAACCGCGCTACACTGCGGCGTGTTTCTGTATTTCTTTAAATAAACAGCAAATCAGGCAACTGTTTCAGGTACAAATAATTTTACACACCTCATCCAAAAAAGCAATACTTAACCTCTGAACAGGGCCAGTCGCTGCAGAGCATTGGCTTCCACACTCCCGTTTTCTCGTCACATCTCTTTTTTACGTGCAACGACAACGCCGTCACGGGTCGGATTTATAAAAGCATCAAATTCGGGATCGTTAAAAATGAGTGAATTGTGCTCAAGAATGGCTTCTGTCCAGCCGGGAACAATATCAACATAATGCTCCAGCGCCACCCTTCCGTGCCAAAGCACGTTATGAGCGATGTAAAGACCGCCAGGGCGAATCCGGTCTTTAGCCATACGCCAAATCTGAGGATAATCGCCCTTGTCGGCGTCGTTGTAGCAAATATCGAATATTCCTTCGGTTTGCGTGAATGTCTCCTGTGCGATCCCAACATGGAAATCGACCCGCTGCGCTAAATCCGCAGACTTGAGGTATCGCTCGGCCTGCTCTTTGTTGAGAGGATCTCCATCGGTACAAATCACTCGTCCATCCATGCCCGCTGCCTTCGCAAACCAGTAGGCGGAATAACCATAGCCGCTGCCGAATTCGAATATACGTTTCGCATTAACAGTCTTTGCCAGGGTTTCCAGAAAAACGCCCACCAGGCGGCCTACGATAGGAAAATTGTTTTTCTCCGCTACAGCTTCCATTTCGGCCAGAACTGGATGATCGGTCTGGCTGACCAGGCTGCGCATGTATTTTTCAATTGCCGGGTTAAGCGGGGCTAATACGACGGGATTTGAAACGGTAGGAGATTGCATTTCGATGATTGCTCCTCAGGAAACAAACAGGAATGGAAACTGCCCGCTGAACCTGGATTCAACCTAAATCCGGCAGTTGGTCGGGGTGGAGTAAGCGGTTTTTGGGATGCAGAGCAAGCGCACTCCTTTTCAGTTATTCGGTTATAGCGCTGTTCACAAATGAGCGGTCAACTGCCGGAGTTAGGTTCAATGATTGACTCTACGCTCAACGCAAGGAGGGGTCAACGCATGGTCGGCTGTTCTTAATGGCGCATGCCCATGGATAACCTTTCACATGCTGGAACCTTCAGATTACTGCTATGCTGTATAGATATAAAATGGCAGAATCAATTGAAATTGGAGGCCCATTCCTACAGCATGGAACGCACTACCCGACGCCCCGGAGTGCATATTTTGAATAGGTCATGTTTACTTACCAACGAGGCGAATCACTGGCACTGGCAGGCAGAGCACTGCTGAGTAATATTGATGCCATTTGGTGTAGAATGTATTTCTTCCTTTCCAAATTGGGTTATCACATTTGGATCGCCGGTAGATGTACCTGCGCAATGTACCTGAGGTAAGGCGCCGCACTAATCTGTACAGTGCCGGTCAAACAGATAACGAAAACCCCAGTCGCATTACTTCCTTTGGCCTTCGTGTGGGCCTCAGCGACTCTAACGCAAATCGGCCAAGGCAAACAGTTGCCTTGATTGCCTGAATTAAAATCCAAACTTGAAATGAGGGTGAAATGAATAGCAGACCGCAAGTTGTACTAACGTCTCAGGATCTGGACCGGCTTGAAGCTTTGCTCGAGACCCTTCCAGCCAATGCATTTCCCGCCAAGGAATTGCGAGCCGAGCTTGACCGCTCCGAAATCGTCGAGCCCGAGCAGATACCGCCTTCCGTGGTAACCATGAATTCAACCGTACGCTTCAGTATCGATTCTTCCGGTGATGACTTCTGCCTGACTCTGGTCTATCCCAAAGACGTTGACGGCTCCGGTGACAAGATATCCATCCTCGCACCGGTAGGCAGCGCCCTCCTGGGCCTCTCCACCGGGGATGAAATAGAGTGGCCCCGACCGGGTGGAGGCATGATAAAGGTACGGATAGTGGAAATCGTCTACCAACCGGAACGCGAAGGAAAATTCTACCGCTAGAGCCCTGCAGCACTCAATCGGCTTCTGCAGATCCACTGGATAACTGTTCATTTTTATCCAGTGGATGAAAGGTTACACATGGCCGCTCACTCACCTGCTTGACCCATCAGTCATACCGCCAGTCGGACTGATTTATTCGATTCGTACGGCTATTCCTACGGCGCAATGCGCTGCGCTTATTGCCGCCCTACACCTTGTCATGACTTGCTGAAATTTGAAATTACTTTGCGGAAACCTCGGGTCCGGCAGGAAACCCAATGCCGGTCAACTGCTCAGTTGTTCAAAGGCTGCCCTGATTCTGCTATAGTCGCGGCCAATTTTTAACCCGGAAATTTGCAATAACCTCCACCATGACCCTGATCAGTTCCCCGGTTTCGGTAGCCACAAGCGGCGGCGCCGAACCAAAGATGCTTTCCATTTTATCCACACCACTCACGCGCACCCCACTATTGAAATTCTGCCTCGGGGCAAGCGCGCTGAGTTTGACTCTTCAAGTGTGGGCGGCGGATTCCATATCTGCCAGTAATACTGCAACGGCAACGGCTGCTGCATCAGCTTCGGCGGGCCCAACCATCAGCGCTCTATTCGATTGGTCAAAAGTTCCTCCTGTCACCGCTCCATCGCGTCCCGGCCTGTTCTCGATAGCGCCATCCGGGCCGGGATATTACTCGCTCCTGGATCAGGTCACCGGCAATCAACGCCAAACTCCGCCGGTCTCGCCTTACGCGCCCTATGCGCTCATGACCACACCGGCTTTTGATATCGATTTCCGCTACCTGGAAAAACCGGGGCATGAAAAGGATCTCTTCGACCCCATCAAACGCATCCATATCGGCAATGACTTTCTGCTGTCGTTTGGGGGCAGCTTCTGGTACCGGTATATGCGGGAATCCGATGTCCGGCTGACTTCCGCAAATGATAATTACCATTTGATACGCAGCCGATTCCATGCCGATTTCTGGTACCAGGACCGGGTCCGGCTATTTGCCGAGTTTCTGGATGCACGCAGCTTCGGCCAGGGCCTGACGCCACTTGCCACGGACGTCAACCATACGGACATGCTGAATCTATTTGCGGATATCAAGATCGCCAACATCAAGGACGGGCCGGCTTATCTGCGCGTCGGCCGCCAGGAATTGCTCTATGGCTCGCAGAGGCTGATCTCCACCCTGGACTGGGTTAATACGCGGCGCACATTTCAAGGTGTGAAGGGCTTCTGGCGAACCCCGACATTCGATCTGGACGCGTTCTGGGTACGCCCGATGAATACGGAAAGAGATGCATTTGATAACTGGGACACAAAGCGTGAATTCTTCGGCTTGTGGGGAACGTACAAGCCCATGAAGGGTCAACTGGCCGATTTTTATTTCCTGAGCCTTGCCGACAATCGGGATCTTGCGATCGGAAGAAATAATGCAAGAGGCAATTCAATCGTGCATACCCTCGGCAGTCGAATTGCAGGCGACTACAACCGTTTTCTGTACGAGTTGGAAGGCATGTACCAGTTTGGCCAGTATTCCAATCAGGACATCTCGGCCTTCGCGGTCGCGTCCGGTGCCGGCTATCACTTCAAGGGAACGCCGATGAATCCCCAGTTCTGGCTGCGCTATGACTTCGCCTCCGGGGATAACAACTCGGCTGACGGCAGCCGCAACACATTCAATCAGCTCTTCCCCTTCGGAAACTATTACCTGGGTTGGATCGATCGCGTTGGCAGGCAGAATATCCACGATTTCAATGCCCAGATCAATCTTCATCCCCAGCCATGGGCAACTTTCACAGCCCAGTACCATCGGTTCTATCTGGCAAACAAGCGCGACTTTCTATACAACGCCGCAGGCGCCGCTACCTTGCGAGATCCCACCGGCCAATCAGGCAGCTATGTCGGTGATGAAATCGACTTCCGTCTCAATGTTCATGTCGACCGGCACCAGGACGTCCTGGTGGGATATTCGAAGCTGTTTGCAGGGAATTTTCTAAAGGCAAGAGCACCGGGCGTATCGCCTAGCCTCTTCTACGTTCAGTATAACTTCCGTTTCTAACGATAGGCCAATAAACACGTGAGTCCTTATGGCTAGTTAGAAAAAGATACTGGCTCCAGGATGAGTAAAAACGTAGGGCGCAATAAGCAAAGCGCATTGCACCGCATGGAAATGTTTAGAGAGTCAACCTTGTTCACTGAAGTCGAAAATGTCTGTGGGGGAGCCCGCTATCGCTTAGCCGCAAGGAGCGCACCCGGCCATGACCCAGAAATATCCAGATACCCTATTGAGATGCTCAATCTCCCTCAAACTCGCATAGGGCAAACACCTTCAACCCCTGATTTTCAAGACGCGATCTGCCGCCGATATCTGGCAAGTCGATAACAAAACAGCACTCCACCACTTCGCCGCCCATTTCCTCTATCAGCTTGGCGGCGGCCTCCGCCGTTCCACCGGTGGCAATGAGATCATCCACGAGCAGCACCCGATCGCCTTTCTGAATCGCATCCACATGAATCTCGATGCGATCGCTCCCGTATTCCAGTTGATAATCGCGGCCACGTGTTTCGGCAGGCAGCTTGCCTTTTTTTCGCACCGGCACAAATCCTATGCCAAGCTCATAAGCAACCGGTGCTCCGATGATGAAACCTCGCGACTCGATCCCGGCAACCTTGTCGATCTTTACGTTTTTATGACGTTCCGCTATTTCCTGTATGGTGGCGCGCAAACCGACCGGGTCTTTCAACAACGTAGTGATATCCCGAAACATGATGCCTTCATGAGGATAATGTGCGATGGTGCGAATGCGGGATTTAATTTGCATAAGAAGTCTTGTTTTTCTGATTTTAGTTTCTTCGACACCCGGAGCGCCTATATGCCGCCATAGCCTGGGGCTCCGCTATTCGCGTAAAATGATGAGCTCTCAATTTGGGAAGCGGAACAGGTAAGCAGCTATAAATTGGCAATAACGCAGTTCGCTTTATGGTTTTTCGAGGGCAAACGGCGTTAATCCTTTATAATACCGGAAAAGTTGCCGGAAACGGCGTTCTGGTTTATTCTTTGCGCCCCTTGCCGGTTCCGGCAGGTGATTTTGTATTCGGAGAGATGGCCGAGTGGTTTAAGGTACACGCCTGGAAAGCGTGCGTACGGCTCAAACCGTACCGAGGGTTCGAATCCCTCTCTCTCCGCCACCTTGGACCGCCTCTGGGCACGCCAATCGCCGCTGATTGCCGCACTTGGTCAGCAATAGCTTCCTTAGCAGCTCCGCCTTCGATCCCATGATTGGGATTGCGTCGTCGGCGACCTCGACACGCTGCGCTAGGGCGCGCAGATGATCCCGCCGATAGCCCCGCTCGCTGCCCCGGATGCGCTCGCGTGCGCGCGGCGCGAATCCCCGGATCATCGTGAGGGTGATCGCGCTGTGGCCGGGGCTGTCAAGCAGCGCTTGCGCTCAGTCAGCGTCGGCTATGGTCTGATCGCGGATGACCTTGACGAGCTTGACGCCATTCTTCGCCAGCTTGCGGTAATAAAATTCCATCTCAAATTCGTCGCGAAAGAAGCGCGAGAAGCTGTGAACCACGACGACATCGAACGATGGCGACGGCTACGCACATCTTGGGCCGCCTCAATATATTTATCATCGCAGGCTCGAGCATTATCTGGTTCGCGGTCTTTTTGATGAGGAGTAGATCGATGGTGACGACGATCGAAACATCCATCTGATAATTGAAACCCCAAAGGTCCACAGCGGGATCAGGGAGATATATTTACGACTTTCACACTCGACCCTCTGCAAAAGGCGCTCCCTGATCAAATCGATCATCGGAGATCGACCCAGACATGATTCAGCTGAAATGGCGACGAGCTATCCAACCGGGTCAGGTCATGTGATGCGAAATGCAGGACCGACGATCCGGGAAAAGGAGAGGGTTTAGGGAGCCTCTCATATCCGGCCATGTTGAGCTGTTGGTCAACTTCAGTCCAGATCGTCTCAACGTCCATGGATTGAATATAGCCGATCATACAACCTCCTATGTCGTCCTTGCCGTAGAGGTGCGACTTGTCGATGTACCGCCGCACCCCCTGCGCAACATAGTTCATGTTGAATATCCAGGTGCCAATCGCTTGGCCAAGGCGCTTGCATTCAACGACATAGGTTCGCGTAGCACGGTCGAGATCTACCGCTTGATCGTCCTGAAAGCTCCATTGGAAATCGGGGCGCTTGTTCTCTCGAGGAGTTCTCTCAGGATCATCCGGACTCGGTTGATTGTTGGCCTCGTTCACGGGTACGAGATTCCAAGTGTGTTCCCGACATAGGGCTGGGCAGGGGGAGAGTGATAACAGCAGTTTGTGACGGTTAGCTGCAATCCGCCTCATTCGGAAGAATAGCTCCCTGTTGAGATCATTCTCGCAACATGCACCGAAACCATTTTTCCCTGCATCCACGGCTAGCCGCTCAAGGCCTGCCCGAACAACGTCCTGTACTTTCTCGACAAACGACGGCCACAGGTTGATCGAAACCGCATCCAGCCCCGCCATCCAGATCAACCTCCGTTACGCGAGGCAAGTTGAACGAACAATGCTTCGGCGTCCTCTCTGGCGGTGCTGGCGGTCCAGAGCCGGCGCGCATTCTCTCTAAGGACAATGAAGCTGTCAGCCGACGCTACCCTGACGGCACGCTTCACATAGAACGCCGGTGAGATGGGTTGGTCGAGAGCATCTGCGCACCGGGCGACGACGGATTGCCAAAACCCGTCAATATCCTGTTTCTTCAGCCCCTGTGGATCGGTCAGGGCGAAGACCACAGCGATCGCGTCGCGACCCGGCGAGGCAACCACCTGCCAATGGAATTCGGAACCTTCTGGCAGTTGCGCATTCCAAGCATCCAGAAAAGCGCTGAGGTAGGGTTGTAATCCGCCTCTGACCGGGGCGTCCCCAAGGTCTGCTCGGGTGCCATACGCAGCGTGGGGCAATGGCAAACGGTTTGTCGCCTCTGCATCCGCCCCTTTCCAGTAGAGATCATGGCTCTCGGCCCAGAAATCCTCGACTAGCTCGCGTTCCGCTTGGGAAAGCTCGAATAGGTCGAAGATGGCGTCGTCGAGCTGGTAGAGCCACGCTTTTTCGGGCGCTTCATGCGACGGAGTGCCAAAAAGCTCGAAAGTAGTAGGGGTTTGGGATGGAAGTTCGCGCAGGCAGTTTACTGCCTGCACGATACGTGCTGCAGCCTCGTCATGCTCCGATTTTGACATGCCCCAAGAGGGCTTGAGGCGCACAGGAACACGCAGAACGTCGCGTGCCGTCACCTGATCATGCCATCCGCCCCAGCTTCCTGCGGTCATGAATAGGAGATAACGGCCGAGCGAGGACCACAGCACGCCGAGCACCAGTTTCGCCTCAGTTTCGGTGAGATGTGGCAAAGGAACACAATAGAAGCTATGGCGGAAAGAGAACTCCCGCGTCTCTAGGCGCGCGACGGGGCCGATCGGTTCCCGGACTCCGCGCGTGATAACAAGGCGCTGGCCGTTATAGATGCGCTGATCGGGGTCCCGCTTGACGCCGATCGGTGGCGGAAGAAACCAGCTATCCTGCAAGGCGCCAAATGCCTGAACCTTTTTATTGTCGAGTTCACGCAGGACCGCGACCCTCCCGGACGGCAGAGCGCTCCCCCGTTGCCAACCGTACCGAGGTTCTGGATCTACATCTTTGACCGTTTCGCCAAGCGACCGCTCTAGTGTAAGCCTAGATACCAGTGCAGCATCATGATGCCCACCCCACCAAAAGACTTTCCAAAGATAATCCGCTTCCGCCAGATCGCTCTGAGCCACGACGCGCCGATCAAGTGGGACGGCGGCCAGAGAGCGTAACCGATCAACGGACCCAACCCGTCTCGCATTCCAGAACACCACCAGCTCGTCAGGTAAGGGCGACCGCTTTTCAGCTAGCAGGAACGCGAACGGTGCGACAGCTTTGGCAAAGAACACGCGTCGCACATGGGTCATGTTCACGACTTGCCTAACCGCAGCGTGCGCTAGGAGGTGGCAGCGAAACCCTCTGCTCGTATCCCGGTCATTCCAGAATATTTTCATGCCGATGAGCAGACCCAGAGTCCCGCCCTCCCGGAGCATTGTCAGGGCGCGATGAATAAACAGCTGAGAATAAGACCCTTCGCCGGTGGGCAGTTTGAATGAGACTGCCCAAAGTCGGGGTATGGAGTTTTCCGATGGCGACTCTTGCCAAGGTGGGTTGCCGACCACTACGTCGAAGCCACCGAGCGGCAAATCGAAAGCGCCAGCGGTGGCGAGCAGGCGGACGTCGCCCGCACGACCTTTGTAGCTTCTTTTGGCAGCGACGCGCAGAGACAGTTGGTGTCGCTCCTCATCAGTAAGAATAAAGGCGTCTGCAACGACCAAAATGCCAAAATGCGCCTCGTCGCGCAGACCATTGTGGATGAGATAGGGAAGCGGGCCGCTTGACACGATGTCGGGCGGCTCCTGCTGGTCGAGAAGAGCCAAATAAAGGCTGAATGCGGCTACCCGTGCGGCCTCCGCGTTGATCTCCACCCCGAAAATGCGATGCTGCAAAATTTCACGCAACTCGACGGGCGACAACTTGCGTTTCCGTCCCTGTGCTTCGTAGCGAACGATCCGCCGAAATGCTTCTACAAGGAAAATACCTGACCCACACGCTGGATCGAGAATTGTCGGCTTGAGCGCTAGGCACGCTGGCGTCAAAGTGCGGCGAAGCGCATCATGGACAAGATTTGCAGGCGTGTAGTGAGTACCGGCGCCATAGTTTAGCTCGTCTTCCGTAGAGGCGTCCCCCTCAAGACGCCCGCCAGCACGATGGGCAGATGCCCCCTTCCTTTCGCCTGCTGCTTCTCGGGCGTCCCAATCTTTTCCCAGAGATGCCTTGCGAGCCGTCTCCATGCTAAGGGCGTCATGATAGAACTGCTCGTAGATACTGCTGATCAGGGCAAGGGGGACTACCTCAAAATCATAAGCCCAGAAAAACAGAGGCTTTTGCTCGGCCTGTATCTCGCCAAGAAGAAAAGTTCGCAGCAGTTGAAGCGCCGCTTCGCCGAACCGCTTTTCCCGAGCTTCTCCAAGCGCAAACAGATCACCGTTGAAATCGGCGGCAAGGCTATTAAACAGCGCATGGGTAAAGCTGGCATTGCAGAGCACCCTATCATAGAGACGCTGCTTTCCCAGCGGTCCAAGCACGGGTATAGTGCTTTCGTCGTCGAGCGCATGCCTCCAGTCAGTATTGTCGCCAGCCACCCGTTCGAAATAGGCACGTGTCAACACCCCACGATCTTCCAGATAGCGTACGAGGATAGATCGACCAATAAGGGCATGCGCCTCAGCCATGGAAAGGCCTGTCGACTCAAGCTGTGAGCGCACATGCCTCAAATCTTCAATGAGTCGACGGTCAGCACGCGCAGGTGTGGTACCACCCACCTGCATCAGTCCCTGCAGATCGGGACCATATTCATCGATTTCGCGCGTGAGGCTGAGCACATCGGCAGCAGAGGACAGCACCCGCCAAGGATCGCTTGGAGGGGATCCACGCTTCGGGGGTAGATTGAGATCATAGATGCGAAGCTCGTGCGGAAGCGCCACGAAAAGGCATCGCGGCTCCGACATACACCAAGCGCGTCGATAAAGCTCACCCAATGCTGCTTCATCTGGCGCCGTGCGAGCGTCAGTGAACACCGCGACGGGATCACCGCGGACAAAAAGAACTTTTTCGGCTCCGAGCCTCTCCGCGAGGCTCAGCCAATCGCCCAAGTCAGTCCAGCGCTCAGCGGAACTGTCCAGCTCTTGAAGAGCGCCGGGTTCTGCCACCGCATCGAGAAGATTGTCCGACCTGTCCGAAAAGCTACTATATATCTGATCGAGGAGCGCGCGGCCTTGATTATCCACGGCATACTCCGATCGCGATTTGCAGGGCTCGGCGTTCCATCAGGCAGGTCGTCATTCAGTAAGACGGGTGGCGTGCTCAGCGGTCTGCATCACATCCGGCCTCCCGCACCAAGTTGCTTTGCTTCCATCGCATCTGGGAAACGAACGAGGGCATACTCCACAATGTAACTTTTCGAGAGCTCCGGCTTGTGCCGTTGTGCGAGCTTCTCAATGGCTTGGTTGGTCGTCTGGTCCAAGCTGACGGAAAATCTTACTTTTGAGGACATGTTGATCAAACCCTTGATGCTACACCACTATGCACCACTACGGTGCTAAAAGGAACCCTTTCTTGCCCTAAATTTGGGCACGGCGCTTACCGGTGCTTGGCGCCTCTTCTTTAAGGTTCAATTGGGAGGGCTATAGAGTAGACATCGGGCCCATCTGGCTCCCGGACGGCCGCCAAAAGCCGCCGGTTGCCGCACAAATAAATTATATCGCTATTTATCAATAAGATAGCAATTAAAAAGCGACTGAGTTAGGAAACGTGGCTCTCTCACACCCAACCAGGCAGGATAGCCGGGCATGACCGTCAGCTCGGCGATCTCGTCGAAAATTTCCTGTTCGGGCCGTGACGTCCTTATCGTCCTAGCGGTTGTAGCCGGGTCGTGGTCCTCCGTTGCTCTGTCATTCCTCCGGCTCCCTAGAACAGCCAACCTGGACGTATCCAACAGGAATACCCACGCGCCATGGCCAATAAGGTCTCATCGCCTTCACTATGAACGGCGAGAAGATGCTCAGGACCGAGCGGCTGATGAGTATAGAGGGTCAAACACCTTCCGATCGAGTCGGCATCCAAGGTTGCGTCCATAGGCTTCTACAACTGCCTCAACGCCCGAGTATCGTGGCGCGTATGCACGAGCGGCATTGTCAGCTCCAGGATGCGAGGACGACCAATGCACATCAGGAGTGCCTGAAGGTCTGGATCCTGCTGCCAGAAATAAGCAGCCTCGCCGCTCCGGCTTTCTAGAAGAAGCTCGACACCGCTGTCCTCGGTGCAGGTGGGATGGGAGATCATCCAGAATTTATTGGATCGAGCGCCGAGTTGTTCGCTCCGAAACGGACTATCGGTAAAGAGCCAATCAGCAATATCCTGAGCAAAAGCACTCGCAGCAACTTGCGTTGTCAACCGCGCACGAATTGAGTCGAGGGTGGAAAGATAGATCCCGTTCTCACGAAGCAGTTCGACCTCGGCGTCGGTCATCCGAGCGTAGTGCCAGGCACGGATAGACCGCACTTCCATCAGCCGCATGATATGTTCGGTAATCCAAATGAACTCTCGGGCATGAGGGTTCTCCGGAAATGGCATGGTGTGATCGGCGATGACGAGATAGCCCTACTAGTCGTCGGCCACTTCATTCTCATCCTTGTCATCGGTTTCGTCGGGCACCTCGCCTGCGACAAAGCCGCACTGCTCCATGAAAGTCCACGCGCGGAACCAGTTGAAGATTTCGCTGCCCTGAAGAAGCTCAAGGTCGATGTCGAGGCCGGCCGACTTAGCGGAATATAGTGACCGGAGCTGGCTGCTATAGGCCTCACGCAGCATTCCCGTCGGCCTGAACCCGAAGAGATGATGAAACACCGTCTCGATCATGCTCGTCACCATCCCGCTCCACAGCGGGCATTCGAGGTTTGCTGTTTGGCCATGGTCGAGGCACTCTTCGACCGCACGCTTCGCGATGTCGATCAGCCGACCATCGAATCCGTACATCGGCACCTCGAAGAACGCAGACTGGTCTTCCTCCTTGAGCTGCTCAAGGACCGCAGTGGCGCTCGCACTTTGCTCGTTCAGGACCTTAAACGGGTTGATCGCGCAGATGATGAGAGCATTGCGGTAGTGGTGGAAATCGTGCTCTTCCCACGGCTTGCGCATGAAGCAAAAGCCGTGGAGCCCCTCTGCCTCCATGAGTTGCGCAGCATAGGTGCTTACCTGCGAGAGGTGGTGCTTCGTGTAGTCGTTGATCCCGCTGCTCTCCTCCTTGGAATCATACCAGCCCTCCAGATCAT
Source organism: Nitrosospira sp. Nsp18 (assembly GCF_900103145.1). NCBI lineage: Bacteria > Pseudomonadati > Pseudomonadota > Betaproteobacteria > Nitrosomonadales > Nitrosomonadaceae > Nitrosospira > Nitrosospira sp. Nsp18. The sequence continues at coordinate 46,086 of NZ_FMWY01000029.1, forward strand.
GGAAGGACGCAACGACGCATGACATAGCTTCGTGCGAAAGGAGCCGGTTGGAAAACCGGCGGAAACTGCGTCGCCCGGCAGGAACGGTTCGAGCTTGACGCTTTCGACGGTATCGTCCCAGACAGGCTTATAGACGATGATGTCGCGGCCAGTGATGAGCAGATCGTAGAGGAATGCGTGCCGCGTGATTTCGTTGTCGAGCTTGGCCACGAGGACGTTGGTGATATCCCGCCGTCCGGAAGCGGCTGCGGCTTCTGCGATGTAATTGCTGTAGCCGAACAGCTCAGAGAAGGCGTTCCGCTCGGCAGTCTTGTCGACCTTCAGTTCAAGGACGAACAGCCCGCTCTCGTGCGTCCCAAGCAGATCAAGCTCCATCCGCTTGTCCTGTCCCGTCGGCAGCTTGACCTTTGATCCAATGAAGGTGCCGTAGCGGACGAGATCATGGAGCGCGGCAAGACGCGTAACGGCACGCTCGCGCATCAACCGCCACAACTCAAAAGAAGGTTCATCACCGAACGCGGGTTCTTCATTGTTCGATTGAACTACCAGATTATCTTCCACAGGATAAGGAAAATCTGATGTGATGACGGCCTCAAGACCGACCTTATAAATATAGTTATGAAAATCATTCTCCGAAAACTTCTTCATCTTAAACGAATTGCGCCGAATTAAATGTAACCGAAAGGTATTCTGAGAAATAACGTTGCGCCATATTGAAGGTTACCGAAAAGGAGACCTTGATATGGTAA